>NZ_SMJY01000080.1:0-24393 GCF_004348355.1 Micromonospora sp. KC721
CGGCGGATGCGGGTCAGACGGTGGCCGCGCCGACCCGGACCAACCGGTCGAGCAGGAAGACCTCGGTGCCGGCCAGGCCGGTCGAGCAGAAGACCGAGATCTGGTCCGCACCGGTGCGGCCAGGGACCGCGCCGGCCAGCACCGCACCCAGGTCACGCAGCCCGGCCGCGTACGGCTCGACGGCGGCGAGCATCGGCGGAACGTACGCGGTGGCCTGCGTCGGCGAGTCGGTGACCAGCACGTCGGCGCGCTCCAGCAGGTCGGTGCCGAATTCGTGCCGGTCGACCTGTTTGAAGCCGACGGCGTTGACGTGGGTGCCCGGGGCGAGGTCGGCAGCGTCCAGCACCGGGGTGACGCTGGTGGTGGCGAGCACCACGATCTCCCGGTTGGCGACCGCCTGCCGGGCGGTGGCCACGGCCCGGGCGGGTACGCCCAGTTCGGCGCGAACCCGGGCCGCGAACGCCTCGCGCCGGGCCGCCGACCGGCTGTGCACGGTCACCTCGCGCAGCGGGCGTACCGCCTTGGCGGCCCAGACCTGCGTCCAGGCCTGCCGGCCGGAGCCGACCACGCCCAGGGTGGTCGCGCCCGGGCGGGCCAGGGCGTCGACGGCCACCCCGCCCACCCCTCCGGTACGCCGCGACCCCAGCTCCTCGCCGACCGCGACCGCCCGCACCGCACCGGTACGCCCGTCGTGCAGCACCACGAGCTGCTCGGACTCGGGCAGGTTCAGGGTGTCGTAGGAGCGGAAGCCGTACCACTGGTCGGTGAGGTGGCCGGCGGTGAGCACCATCCGTCCACCGGTCAGCGGGACGGACGCCCGGGGTGGTGCGACGAGCCGGCCGGCGTGGGCGGCCAGCAGGGCGTCCCGCATGGTCGCGACGGTGGTGGCGGCGTCCAGTGCGGCGGCGACGTCCCGGTCGGTGACAAACACGGTCATGCGGCCATCATGAAACGTCAAGTTGACTTCAACTCGATGGATGGTGGGAAACGTCACCGGTAGGCGGTCAATGGGCGGTGTTAGCGTCGGCTCCGGCGGCCCCGGCCGCCCCGGACGAGCAATGGGCGTACCCGGTCAGGACAGACGCCCGCGACCCGCCCGACTCGTCCCGTGGCCCGCGACGGCCCGGGACGGAATCCCGAGGTGAGATCTCATGGCCTGGATCGTGCTGGTGGTCTCCGGACTGCTGGAGACCGCGTGGGCGATCGCCCTCGACCGCAGCGCCGGCTTCACCCGGCCCGTCCCGTCGATCGTCTTCGTGGTGACGATGGTGGCCAGCCTGGCCGGCTTGGCGTACGCCCTGCGCGAGATCCCGGTCGGCACCGGGTACGCGGTCTGGGTCGGCATCGGCGCGGTGGGCACCGCGCTGGTCGGCATGGTGGCCCTTGGCGAGCCGGCCAACCTGCCCCGCATCATCTGCCTGCTGCTGGTGGTGGCCGGCGTGGTCGGCCTCAAGATCTTCCACTGACCGGCTGGCCCGATTGCGGTCATTCCTCGCAGGCGGCAACGGGGGATGTCTATTGACCCGCCCGAACGGGTAGGGACCAACCGACCGCAGGATTTCGGCTCTCACCACGGAGGACGTCATGGCCGACACGCACGCGACCGCCCGCCCGCGCAGCAACGCCGCCCGGATCTGCACGATCCTGGCCTTCGTCTTCGCCGTCGTCGCGATCTTCGTGGCACCGGTGATCTTCGGCATCGCCGGCCTGGCACTCGGCATCGTCGGCGCGGTTCTCGGCGACAAGCCGCTCGGCTGGTACGCCGCCGGCGCCAGCGTCGTGGGCGCGGTGATCGGCGTCGCGCTCGCCGCCGCCGTGCTCAACTGACCGCCCTGCGGTCGTCCGGGGAACCGCCCGTCGGTACGCGGCACCGGGGCACCAGCCGGCCGGTGCGCGGCACCGGACCCCGACCCCGACGAGCGCACCAGCACGCGAAGGCCCGCCGAACGGCGGGCCTTTCGCCGTCACTCCCCGCCGCGCAGACCGGCCAGGACCTCCTCCAGCTCGTCCGGCTTGACCAGCACGTCCCGGGCCTTGGAGCCCTCGGACGGGCCGACCACCCCCCGGGTCTCCATCAGGTCCATCAGCCGGCCGGCCTTGGCGAAGCCGACCCGCAGCTTGCGTTGCAGCATCGAGGTGGAGCCGAACTGGGAGGTGACCACCAGCTCCACCGCCTGCACCAGCAGGTCCAGGTCGTCGCCGATCTCCTCGTCGACCTTCTTCTTGTTGTCCTGCGCCGGGGCGAGCACGTCCGGACGGAACTCCGGCTCCCGCTGGTCCTTGCAGAACTTGACCACGTCGGCGATCTCACGCTCGGTCACCCAGGCGCCCTGGATCCGGATCGGCTTCGACGCACCCATCGGCAGGAAGAGACCGTCACCGCGCCCGAGCAGCTTCTCCGCGCCCGGCTGGTCCAGGATGACCCGTGAATCCGCCAGCGAGGAGGTGGCGAAGGCCAACCGGGACGGCACGTTCGCCTTGATCAGACCGGTCACCACGTCCACCGAGGGACGCTGGGTGGCCAGCACCAGGTGGATGCCGGCGGCCCGGGCCAGCTGGGTGATCCGGACCACCGAGTCCTCCACGTCGCGCGGCGCGACCATCATCAGGTCGGCCAGCTCGTCCACGATCACCAAGAGGTACGGGTACGGCCGTAGCTCCCGCTCGCTGCCCGGCGGGGCCTTGATCTCGCCGTTGCGTACCTTGCGGTTGAAGTCGTCGATGTGCCGGACCCCGTTGGCGGCGAGGTCGTCGTAGCGCATGTCCATCTCGCGGACGACCCACTCCAGCGAGTCGGCCGCCTTCTTCGCGTTCGTCACGATCGGCGTGACCAGGTGCGGGATGCCCTCGTAGCCGGTCATCTCGACGCGCTTCGGGTCGATCAGCAGCAGCCGCACCTCGTCCGGGGTGGCCCGGGTCAGAATCGACACCAACAGACTGTTGAGGCAGCTCGACTTGCCGGCCCCGGTGGCCCCGGCAATCAGAATGTGGGGCATCTTCGCGAGGTTGGCCACCACGTAGCCACCCTCGATGTCCTTGCCCAGCGCCACCACCATCGGATGGTGGTCGCTGGTGGCGGCCCGGGAGCGCAGCACGTCGCCGAGGGCGACGTTCTCCGGGTCGGTGTTCGGGATCTCCACGCCGACCGCGCTCTTGCCCGGGATCGGGCTCAGGATACGCACGTCGGGAGACTTCACCGCGTACGCGATGTTGCGGGAAAGCTGGGTGATCCGCTCGACCTTGACGCCCAGGCCGAGCTCCACCTCGTACCGGGTGACGGTCGGGCCGCGGGTGAAGCCGGTGACCTCGGCGTCCACCCCGAACTGGTCGAACACCCCGGTCAACGCGGCGATCACCTCGTCGTTGGCCTTGCTGCGGGTCTTCGGCGCGGCGCCGCTGCTGAGCATGTTGGCCGGCGGGAGGGTGTAGTCCCCGTCCGTCGCGGTGAGCGCCAACTGCTCGGCGCGGGTCGGCGGGGGCGAGTGCTCGGGCGGCTCCACCGGCCGGCGACTGGCCGGCACCTTCGCCGGCGGTTTGCGGGGCAGCACCAGGGTGTCCTGGAGATCCACCGCGTCGGGGTCGTCGTCCAGAGCGTCCAGGGCGTCCGGGTCCGGCGGCAGAGCCTTCTTCCGGGGCCGGCGGCGGGCCGGCTTCTCGACCACCACCTCGGCTGCGTCGGTCTCCGGCGGGGCGACGAGAGTCCCGGCGAGCAGGCCGAGCCGCTCCGGGATCTTGTTGATCGGAGTGGCGGTGACCACCAGCAGTCCGAAGAGGAGCAGCAGAATCAGCAGCGGCACCGCCACCCAGGAGGTGACCGCCGCCTTCAGCACGTCACCGACGCCGGCCCCGATCAGCCCGCCCGCGTAGTCGCGCTGCGTCCCGTCCACCGGGGCCTGGCCGATGTGCAGCATGGCCGCGGTGGCGACCAGCATCGAACCCCAACCGATCAGGCCGCGTCCACGGTGCGCCGGGTCGGGCGGGGTACGCATCAGCCGCCAGGCACCGATCATCAGCAGCACCGGCACCACGATCGCGATCGCGCCGAGGAACAGCCGTGCCGTGTCGGCGATCCGCTCGCCGAGCGGGCCGGCACCGGAGAACCAGATCCCCACTCCGCTCAGGATGGCCAGGCCGAACACAAACAGCCCGGCGCCGTCGCGGCGGTGCTCCGGGTCCAGGTCCCGGGCGGAGGCGACCTGCCGGCCGGCGCCACGCACCGCCCAGCCGACCCCGTGCGCCAGGCCCATCCACAGGGCACCGACCGCCCGCCCGACGTACGCCGCCGGGCCGGGCCGGGCCGCCGTCCGCCGCCGGGGTGTCGCCCTGCCGGCCTTGGTGGCCTTCTTCGCTGGTTGGCGGGCACGGCTGTTCGTGGTTCCGCGCGGCGACGCGCCGCGTCGCCGGCTCGCCTGAGAGGTACGGCCCGCCATAGAGTCACCGTAACGGCGTGCCCCGGAAGATCGCCGCTTTTCCGGGTCGTGTCCGTGTGTCGCAGCACGGGCCGCGCGCGCAGACGTGTTATTCGCCTCAGGAAGGGATGCCCGATGGCGTCGCCTGCTTTCGAGGACGGTCCGGACCCCCTGGCCGGGCACCCGCAGACCCTGCGGCCGTTGAGCCGCGAACTGGTCGCCGCCGTACTGGACCGGCGGGGCTACGCCTGGTCCACCGACCACGACGGCGACCTGGTCGGACGCTGGGACGACAACCTGATCTGGTTCCTCCGTCCCGGTGAGGCCGGCGAGCTGCTCCAGGTCCGCACCATGGCCGCCCCGGCCTTCGGCATCGAGTACGTCCCCGCGCTCTACGCCTTCTGCAACTCCTGGAACCACGACCGGCTCTGGCCGAAGGCGTTCGTGCACGTCGACGACGACGGGGTGGCCCGGGTCTGCGGTGAGGTCACCACCGACCTGGAACATGGCGTGACCCCGCACCAGCTCGACCAGCTCATCGACTGCGGCATCTCCACCGGCTGCCAGCTCGCCGCCGCCGTCGGCCGGCTGCCCGGCGGGACGACCCGGTGACCGGCGGACCCGACGACGGCCGACGCCCGCTGGTGGCCGCCCGGTCCCCCGAGCTGGTGGTCGCCCTGGACGACGCTCGGGACCTGCCCGACGGCGAGGCCCGCCTCGCGGAGCTGGACCGGCTCGCCGCCCGCGCCGACGCGCTCGGCGACCCCCGGTCCGCACTGGACGCCCGGCTCGCGCTGGTGGAGGCGTACCTGCTGCACGGCCACCGGTGGCGGTTGGTCGAGCCGGTGCGGCGCTGCCTGTCCACCCTCGACCGGTGCCCCGAACTGCTGGTCGAGCGTCCCGGCGACGCCGACCTGCTGCGCCGGCACCAGCGGTACGCCGTCGAAGCGGCGATCGGCACCCCACGGATCGGCCTGGACACCGTCCGTGCCCTCCTCGACGACCTCACCGAGCGGGTCGGCGAAGAGAACGCTCTGGTGGCCCAGCTACGCTGCCGGCTCGCCGACCACCTCGGCGACGAGCCGACCGCCCGGCACTGGTACGCCGTCTGGTCCGCCGCCCCGCCCGATCCGACGGCCGGCTGCCCCGGGTGCCTACCGGTCCGCCGGGCCGAACTGCTCGCCGGCTGGGGCGACGACGCGGCGGCGAGCGACGTCCTGCGACCGGTCACAGCCGGCGCGGTGGACTGCACCGACCAGCCGGAAAGGGCCCTGGCGGCGGGACTGCTGCCGTGGCTGCGCGCCGGAGAGGCGCCGCGGGCTGGGCAGGCGCACCTGCGGGCGTACCGGCGGCACCGGCGGGAACCGGCGGCCTTCCCGTGGCTCGCCGCACACCTGCGGTTCTGCGCCCTGGGCGGGCACCCGGAGCGGGGGTTGGCGATCCTCGCCGAGCAGCTGCCCCGGCTGGACCACCCGTACGACGACCTGTCCGCGATGGAGTTCGCCGCCGCCGGGGCGCTGGTCTGCGCCGTCGCCGCCGAGGCGGGACTGGGCGACCGGCGGATGCACCGCCCCGGGCACGGCGGCCGGCCGACGGCCGAGCTGGACGTGGCGACCCTCGGCACCGACCTGCTGACCCTGGCCACCGGGCTGGCCGGCAGTTTCGACGCCCGCAACGGCACCGGCCACCAGTCCGGCCGGATCGCCTCCTGGCTGGCCGAGCGGCCCTGCGGCGCGGTGGTGCCCCTGCCCGTCGACGGGCCCGACGAGCCGGCGCAGGACGAACCGCCCCTCGCGCCGGCCGCCGACGAGCCGGTCCCGCTGCGCCTGTCGATGCTCACCGACGTGCTGGACCGCCGCGGCGACGGCTACGTCGTGCAGGCCGGCGGTGTCGTGGTCGGCCGGTGGCACGAGGCGGTGATCCAGTTCCGGCAGGTCGGTGAGCGCGGGGAGATCCTGCACGCCCGGGTGCTCGCGGACCGGCGGCTGCCGGCGGACCGGCTCGCCGAGACGTACGCGTTCTGCAACGCCTGGAACCACGACCGGCTGCTGCCCAAGGCGTACGTGCACGAGCCGGGCGACGGTGAGCTGGTGCTGGCCGGCGACGTGACCACCGACCTGGCGCACGGGGTCGCCCCGGCGCAGCTCGGTGTGCTGGTCGACTCGGCGGTGGCCACCGGCGTGGCGTACGCGCGGGCGGTGGCGGCGCTGCCCTGAGGGCGCCCGCCACGCGGCGCGGCCCCCGACCACCGGGCGGTGGAGGTCGGGGGCCGCTGTCGGGGCACCGCGGGCGTGGCCCGCGGTGGCGGGTGGGTGGCCGGGCGGCTACCCGGCGGGTCAGTTCGCGGAGAACGCCAGGGTGTACGAGGCCGAGCCGCTCAGCGCGGTGATCCGGTACCGGTACGCCCCCGCGGCGCCGTTGGCGGAAAGCTTCGCCACCCCGTCGACGGTGGCGGCCCGGGCGACGGTCTGGAAGGCGCCCCCGGTGAAGCGTTGCAGCTCCAGCAGCAGCCGGCCGTTGCCGGCCGCCTCCAGGCAGGCGCTCTGCGCACCGGCCTGTGCCACGTAGAAGCGGCCGTCCGGCTGGGCCTGCGCCCGGCCGGCGGTGAGGGTTCCGCTGCGGCGGACGGTGCCGGCGCAGGCGGTGTCGCCGGTGGCCGGCGGCGGCGAGGCCTGCGCCGGCGGCACGGTGGCCGGGGCCTGCGGCTGCGTGCTCTGCTGGGCGTTGTTGGCGGTCACCAGCGTCAGGTTGTTGCGCTGGAGGATCTCGTTGACCGGCTGGAAGAAGGTGACCCCACCGACGGTGCAGTTGCCCGAACCACCGGAGGTGACACCCTGCGCCTGGTCACCGGAGATCCAGGAGCCGCCGGAGTCGCCCGGCTCGGCGCAGACGTTGGTCCGGGTCAGTCCGGTGACCGTCCCCTCCGGGTAGTTGACGGTGGCGTTCTTGGCCTGGACCACGCCGCAGCGGGCACCCGTGGTGGACCCGGAACGGCAGATCGAGGCGCCGACCGGAGCCTCGGTGGACCCGTTGACCGGCACGACGCCGCCGTTGAAGTCGGTCACCACGCCCTGCGGGGTCCACTGGTTGTTGGTACGCACGAACGCCCAGTCGTCGCCGGGGAACGACGACGCCGCGAAGGTGCCCTGCTGGGCCTGGTTGAAGCCGGTGGTGCGGGCCCCCACCCGGCCGCAGTGCCCGGCGGTGACGAATCCGCCCACCACCGAGAAGCCGATCGAGCAGCGCCCCGCGTTGTTGATGAAGAACGGCTCGCCGCCCACCAGGTCGAACAGCGGACGCGGCTGCTCGCGGGAGGTGGTGACGCGCACCGCGTCGGCGGGGGCACCGCTGTTGGCCGCCCACCGGCGGGCCCGGGCCTCCGCACCCGGCTGGGCGAGTACCACCACCGAGTTGGTGGCGACGTCGACGTACCAGCCGGTGATCTCCGGGGTGGCCGTGCGACCCACCGAGTCGAGCCGGCTCTTCACCGCGTCCAACTCGTTGACGGCCCGCCGCACCTGCTTCGGGACCGCGCCGGCCGCCTTCACCTTCGCCGCCTGCGCCGGGTCGGCCACCGCGACGGTTAGGGTGGACCCGTCGGCGCTGAGCCAGGCACCGCCGTAGTCGCCGCCGAGGCTGGTCCGCAACCGGTTCACCGTGCCGGCGGCCTGCCGCTCGGCGGTCAGCCGCCGTACCGCCTGCTCGCGGCTGAGCCGCAGGTCGCGGCGCAGCGCGTCCACCACCTCAGGGGCCACCCCGTCGGTGGCGGTCGCCCCGGCCGGTCCGCCGGTGCCCGGCGCGGCGCTCTGCCCGGCGAACGACGGCAGGGTCACCGCCGCCGTCAAACCCAGCGCCGCCACCACGACACCGATGGCTGTCATCCGTTTGCGGTCCATCCGCCATGCTCCTCCCGGCCGGCGCGGGTACGCCTGCCGACCGGGAGTACGAAGACGGACGCCGATCGGTTGAACCTGTCGGAGTCTTTCAGCCCACCGTGTTCAGCTCGTCACGGGTTGGTCCTACCCAGACCCGACGACGCCGGTCCACCGAGGACGGTGAACCGGCGTGCGAGGTGACGTGGCTCAGACCTCGACAACCGTCGGGACGATCATGGGACGGCGCCGGTACGCGTCGTTGACCCACCGCCCCACCGTGCGCCGGACGATCTGCTGGAGCTGATGTGGGTCGGTGATGCCGTCGGAGGCGGCCCGGTTGAGTGCCTCGGTGACCAGCGGGATCACCGGATTGAACGCCTCCGGGTCCTCGGAGAAGCCCTTCGCCGACACGGTCGGCCCGGCGACCACCTTGCCGGTGACCGAGTCGACCACCACGGTCGTGGCGATGAAGCCGCCGTCACCGAGGATGCGCCGCTCGGTGAGCAGCGACTCGCTGACGTCACCGACGGCCAGCCCGTCGACGTAGACGTACCGGCTCTTCACGTGCCCGACCAGACGGGCCCGGCCCTCGACCAGGTCGACAACGTCGCCGTCCTCGCAGAGCACCACCCGGTCCGGCGCGACCCCGGACTCGATGCCCAGCCGGGCGTGTGCGCGCAGGTGCCGCCACTCGCCGTGCACCGGCATCAGGTTGCTGGGCCGGGTGACGTTGAGCAGGTAGAGCAGCTCACCGGCGGGGGCGTGACCGGAGACGTGCACCTTGGCCACGTCCTTGTGCACGACCACCGCGCCGGCCCGGGCCAGCCGGTTGATCACCCGGTAGACCGAGGTCTCGTTGCCCGGCACCAGCGAACTGGCCAACACCACCGTGTCGCCCGGGGCGATGGTGATGTGCCGGTGGTCGCCGCTGGCCATCCGGCCCAGGGCGCTCATCGGCTCGCCCTGCGAACCGGTGGACATCAGCACGATCCGGTCCGGTGGGAGGGTGGTCGCCTCATCCAACCCGACCACCAGGTCGGGCGGGATGTTGAGCAGACCGAGATCGCGGGCGATGCCCATGTTGCGGACCATGGACCGGCCGATCAGCGCCACCTTGCGGCCGTGCTCGACCGCCGAGTCGAACACCTGCTGCACCCGGTGCACGTGCGAGGCGAACGAGGCCACGATGATCCGGCCGCGCGCCTTGGCGAAGATCGAGTCGAGCACCGGCCCGATCTCCCGCTCCGGCGTGACGAACCCGGGGATCTCGGCGTTGGTGGAGTCCGACAGGAGCAGGTCCACACCCTCGGCACCGAGCCGGGCGAACCCCGCCAGGTCGGTGATCCGGCCGTCCAACGGGAGCTGGTCCATCTTGAAGTCGCCGGTGTGCAGCACCAGGCCGGCCGGGGTGCGGATGGCCACCGCGAGGGCATCCGGAATGGAGTGGTTGACGGCGAAGAACTCGCACTCGAAGGGGCCCAACCGCTCCCGGCCGCCCTCCCGCACGGTCAGCGTGTACGGCTGGATCCGCCGCTCGGCGAGCTTCGCCTCCACCAACGCCAGGGTGAACTGCGAACCGACCAGCGGGATGTCCGGCTTGTGGGCGAGCAGGTACGGCACCGCGCCGATGTGGTCCTCGTGGCCATGGGTCAGCACGATCGCCTGGACGTCGCCGAGCCGGTCCAGGATCGGGCCGAAGTCCGGCAGGATCAGGTCGACCCCGGGCTGCTCGACGTCGGGGAAGAGCACCCCGCAGTCGACGATCAGCAGCTTGCCGTCGAACTCGAAGACCGTCATGTTCCGACCGATGGCGCCGAGCCCGCCAAGCGGGATGATCCGCAGGCCGCCCTCCGGCAGCGGCGGCGGCAGTTCAGCCTCGATGTGCGCCTCGGTCACGCGTCCACCTCATTCTGCGACGCCATACGGCGTCCGTCGTGTCGTCCGGTCATGTCAGGAAAGGTCCAGGCCCGCCGCCGCGCAGTCGGCCCGCAACTGGGCGACCTCGTCCGCAGTGGCGTCCACCAGCGGCGAACGCACCGGGCCGGCCGGCAGGCCCTTGGCCGCCAGGCCCGCCTTCACCAGCACCACTCCCTGCGCGCGGAAGATCCCGGTGTACAGCGGCAGCAGCCTCCGGTGCAGGGCCAACGCCCCGGCGTGGTCGCCCGCCTCGTACGCCTCGATCATCCGCTTGGTGCCCGCGCCGGTGAAGTGCGTGGAGGTGCCGACCACCCCGACCGCCCCGACGGACAGCGCGGGCAGGGTGAGCGCGTCCTCGCCGCTGTAGAAGGCGAGGTCGGTGCGGCTGGTCACCCAACTGGTCGCGGTCAGGTCGCCCTTGGCGTCCTTCACCGCGACGATCCGGCCGTGCTCGGCCAGCCGCACCAGCGTCTCGGTGTCGATCGCCGTCCCGGCGCGGTGCGGGATGTCGTAGAGCATGACCGGCAGCCCGGTGGCGTCGGCGACCGTGGTGAAGTGGCGCAGCAGCCCGCTCTGCGGCGGCTTGCTGTAGTACGGGGTGACCACGAGCAGGCCGTGCGCGCCGGCTTTCTCCGCCGAGCGGGCCAGCTCGATGGTGTGCCGGGTGTCGTTGGTGCCCACTCCGGCGAGGATCCGGGTCCGGTCACCGACCGCCTCCGCGACGGCCCGGACCAGGGCCTCCTTCTCCGCGTCGGTGGTGGTCGGGGACTCGCCGGCGGTGCCGTTGAGCACCAGCGCGTCGTTGCCCTGCTCGTCGACGAGGTGGGTGGCGAGCCGTACGGCGCCGTCGAGGTCAAGGGAGCCGTCGGCGGTGAACGGGGTCACCATGGCCGTGATCAGTCGGCCGAAGGGGCGCGACGGGCCCCGGTCGGGAGCGGCAGGGTGGTCGTGCGTCATGTTCACAACCTAGCGGACGACCACCGGCGGGCCGGTGGCGAAGGGCTCAGGACCACTCGCGGTGCGGACTCGCCGCCACCTCGCTGCCGTCGGGCAGGGTGGTGACGACGAAGTCGCCGAAGACGTTCGGGGCGACCTGCTGGAGCTGGCGCAGGCACTCCACGGCCAGCTCGCGGATCTCGACGTCGGCGTGTTCGGTGGCGCGCATGGCGATGAAGTGCCGCCAGGCGCGGTAGTTGCCGGTGACCACGATGCGGGTCTCGGTGGCGTTGGGCAGCACCGCGCGGGCCGCCTGTCGGGCCTGTTTGCGGCGCAGGGTGGGGTTGGGTTCGTCGGCGAAGCGCTGCTCCAGCCCCTCCAGCAGCTCGGTGTACGCCCGGACGCTCGCCTCGGCGGCCTCGACGAACTTCTTGTGCAGCTCCGGGTCCTCGGCGATCACCCTGGGCTCGACCATCGCCGCGTCCCGCTCGGGGACGTAGCGCTGGGAGAGCTGGGAGTACGACAAGTGCCGGTGCCGGATCAGTTCGTGGGTGAACGAGCGTGAGACGCCGGTGAAGTAGAAGCTCACCGAGCCGTGTTCCAGCACCGACAGGTGCCCGACCTCCAGGATGTGGGCGAGGTAGCCGGCGTTGCTGGCGGTGGCCGGGTTCGGCTTCTTCCAGCTCTGGTAGCAGGCCCGCCCGGCGAACTCGGCCAGGGCCTGACCGCCGTCGGCGTCGGTCGACCACGGCACGTCGTCCGGGGCCTGGAACTGGGTCCACGCGATCAGCTTGACCTGGGGCTGCACCATCTCCGGCATTCCTGCGACTGTAGTGGCCGGGTCGACCGTGAGGAAAGGTGGGTTCACGGACGTGAGACGCCGCACCCGATCGTCGGGTTGGCTCGGGCGGACGTCACACGTACAGGGAGGTGAACGGCGCCCAGGGCAGGTTGCGCACGACCGAGAAGGCGAGCCACAGACCGAGGAAGCCGCCGATCATCGGAGGGCTGATCCGCAGCTCGGGCAGGCGCCAGCCGAACGCCTGGTTTCCCGCCCAGGCCACGAAGAGGTAGGCCAGGAAGGGCAGCGCGAAGACGAAGACGAGGTGGTGCCGGGCGGCGGCCGGCAGGTCGGCGTGCAGCACGTACCACAGGGCGCGGGTGCCGCCGCAGCCCGGGCAGTCCAGCCCGGTGGTGAGCTTGAGCAGGCAGCTCGGCTCCGCGTCCGGCGCGCTCCGGGTCGGGTCGCTGACCAGCGTGTACGCCACCCCCATGCCGACGCAGCCGAGAGCGGCCAGGGGCACCGCCCAGCGCGGGGCCCGCTCGTGCACCCGCAGCACGAACCGGGTGAGCCGATCCGGTTCGACCGGCGGGTACGGGTACGCCCCGGCGGGCCAGCCGGCCCCGGGGGCATCCTGCTGCGAAGTGCCCGGCCCGTCGACGCTCGTCACGCGCTCACCGTACACCGGCCACGCCGGTCAACGCGGCGGCCAGCGGGGCGGCGAGGTCACCGGCCGCCGGTGGGGCCACCGTGTCGAGGCCGAGCCAGCCGGCGAGCCGGTACAGCTCGGCGGCGAGCGCGACGGCGGTCTCCCCCTCGTCGACGCCCGGCTCCCGCCAGGCCGCCGGCACCAGCAGCACCCCGGCCTTGCGGTCGGCCTTGAGGTCTACCCGGGCGGTGAACCGCTCCCCCTGCAGGAACGGCAACACGTAGTAGCCGTACACCCGCTGGGGGGCCGGCACGTAGATCTCGATCCGGTAGGTGAAGCCGAAGAGCCGCTCGGTGCGGGCCCGTTCCCAGACCAGCGGGTCGAAGGGGCTGACCAGGGTGTTGCCCCGCACCCACCGGGGCAGCCGGGCCCCGGCGTGCAGCCAGGCGGGCTGCCGCCAGCCGCGCACCGTCACCGGCAGCAACTCCCCCGCCTCGACCAGCTCGGCGATGGCCTGCCGGGTGCCGGCCAGCGGGAGACGGAAGTAGTCGCGCAGCTCCGACTCGGCGGCCACCCCGAGGCAGCGGGCCGCCACCGACACCAGCGTCCGGTACGCCTGCGCGTCGGTCGGGGTGGGCGCGTTCAGGGCGGCTGCCGGCAGCACCCGCTCGGGCAGGTCGTAGCGGCGGGCGAAGGAGGGGGTCCGTTCGGCGGCGGTCACCTCGCCGGCCCAGAAGAGGTATTCCAGTGCCCGTTTCACCGCCGACCAGTTCCACCCCCAGTTGCCGGTCTCCCGGGGCGCGTCGTGCTCGATCTCGGCGGCGGTGAGCGGCCCCCGCGCGGCCACCTCGTCGCGGACCCAGGCGACCAGCTCGGGTTGCTCCTGCGCGACCTGGCGCATCCCACCCCAGGCATGGTCGCGGGCGCGGGCCATCCGCCAGCGCAGCGCGGCGTGCAGCCGCACCGGCACCAGCGACGCCTCGTGGCCCCAGTACTCGAACAGCTCCCGGGGAGCGCGGTAGGCGGCGGCGTCGAGCAGCGCGGTCGGGTAGGGCCCGAGCCGGCTGTAGAGCGGCAGGTAGTGCGCCCGTTGCAGGACGTTGACCGAGTCCATCTGGATCAACCCGACCCGGTCCAGCACCCGGCGTAGGTGCCGCCGGGTGGGCACCCCGCCGGGCGGCGGGTCGGCGAAGCCCTGGGCGGCGAGCGCCACCCGCCGGGCCTGGGCGAGGGAGAGCGATTCCGGTGCGGCCATCGTCGCAGAACTTTAGAGCAGCGGTACGACACGGAGCGGAGGCTGGACCAACCACCCCGGTACGGCATACAACGGACGCATGCTGACCATCCGCCGCGAAGAACCTGAAGACGCCGAGGCGATCGCCCGGGTGCACGTCCACGGTTGGCAGGCCGGCTACGCCGGGCTCATGCCGGCGGAGGTGCTGGGCCGGCTCAACCCGGTGGCGTGGGCACAGCGCCGGCGGGATCTCGGCACGGCCGACCCGGAGCACCCGTTCACCACCCTGCTCGCCGAGGTCGACGGGACGCCAGCCGGGTTCACCACGTTCGGGCCGTACCGCAACGACCAGGACCGGGGCGACCTGGACCCGACCTGCGGCGAGGTTCTGGCGATGTACGTGGAGCCGGCGCACTGGGGCGACGGCACCGCCCGGGCACTGTTGGCCGCCGCCCACACCGGCCTGGCGGCACGGGGCTGGCGGCGCTACCGGCTGTGGGTGCTGGCCGGCAACACCCGGGCCCGCCGCTTCTGGGAGCGAGCCGGGCTGTTAGCCGACGGTGAGCGGACGACCTACCCGGTGCCGCTCTCCGGCGGCCGTCCCCCGGTCCCGCTCGACGAGCTGCGCTACGCCGGCCGGCTCGGCGGCTGACCCGCCCGGGCCGACCCGGTCCGGGCCGGAGCCGGCCACCGGCGCGGCCCAGGTGCGGATCGGCAGCAGCACCAGCAGCGCCAGGCTGATCCAGACGTAGGTGTTGCCGCCGAGGAAGCCGTCCACGCCGGTGAAGTCCTTCTCCCAGGCCCAGACGATGCGGCTGGTCAGCAGCCCGTACCCGACGGCCGCGAACGTGGCCAGGGCACGGCGGCGGACGCTGCGCGGCGGCGCGGCGACGGCGTTGTCGACCAGCAGGATCAGCGCGGGCAGCAGCCAGACCAGGTGGTGCACCCAGGTCACCGGACTGACCAGGCACATCACCGCGCCGGTCAGAGCCAGGCCGGCGGCCTCGTCGCCGACCGCCACCGCGGCCCGGGACCGCCAAACCCACACCGCGAGGGTGACCAGCACCAGCGCCAGCCAGGCCAGGGTGCTGGGGTGTTGGGGTGCGAGCCGGGCCACCACGCCGCGCAGCGACTGGTTGGAGACGAACGCGAGTTCGCCGACCCGGCCGGTGTTCCACAGCGCCGAGGTCCAGAACTCGCGCGACGCGTCGGGAAAGAGCGCGGCGGCGAGCAGGGTGGCAGCCGCGGCGGCGGCCATCGAGGTGACCGCGGCCCGCCACCGCCCGGTGATCAGCAGGTAGACGATGAAAATGCCCGGGGTCAGTTTGATCGCGGTGGCCAGGCCGATGGCCACCCCGGCCCACCGGTTGCCGGCCGGCAGCAGCCGCAGCAGGTCCACCCCGACCAGGAACAGCAGCAGCATGTTCACCTGACCGAAGTTGACCGTCTCCCGCATCGGCTCGTACGCGGCGGCCAGGCAGAGCGCCACCGCGAGGGCGAACCAGCGGGTCCAGCCGGCCCGGCGGGCGACCGGGTTCAGCAGCCACCAGATCAGCACGGTGCTCACCAGCACGCTGGCGGCCACGCTCATCACGATCGCCGCCATCCAGGGCAGGTACGCCATCGGCAGCATGACCAGCGCCGCGAAGGGCGGGTAGGTAAAGCCGTACTGGGTGCCGGGCTTGAGGTAGTCGTAGATCTCGCCGTGGTCGTGGACCCAGAAGTGCAGCGCGCCGTAGTAGACCTTCAGGTCGAAGAAGCCGTGCCGCACGGCTGCCACCGACAGGAAGGCGGCCACCGCGACGGCGAGCGCCACCACCCCGACGACCTGCGCGGCCGTCCGCCTGGCACCCTGCGCCACCATCGTCTCCCCCACCCTGCGTAGGCTTGCGTCCCATGGCTCTCGGGTACGTCCGCCCGGCGCGTCCCGAGGACGCCGGCGAGATCGCACGCATCCAGCTCGCGACCTGGCGGGTCGCCTATCGCCGGATCCTGCCACGGCACGTGCTCGACAACCTGGACGAGGCGTGGCTGGCCCGGCGGTGGCGCGCGGCGGTGCAGGAGCCGCCCTCCGGCGCGCACCGCGTGCTGGTCGCCGTCGAACAGGCCGAGCAATCCTATCTGGTGGGGTTCGTCGCTTCCGGGCCGGCGGACGCCGAGGCGCTCGCGCCGCAGGAGCCGGCCGAGTCCCTGGGCTCGGACGTGGCCGCGGTGACCGACCTGCTGGTCGAGCCGCGTTGGGGGCGCCGAGGGCACGGCAGCCGGCTGCTCGCCGCCGCCGTGGACGGCTGGCGGGCCGACGGCTTGCGCCGCGCGGTGGCCTGGGCGTTCGAGGGGGACGAGGCAACCCGGAAGTTCCTCACCAGCACCGGCTGGGAGCCCGACGGCGCGGCCCGTGCGCTGGATGTGGACGACATGCTGGTGCCCCAGCTCCGGCTGCACGTCGCGGTCCCCTCCGCGCCGGACGCCGACTGAGTCCGCCGGTCAGGGGTGGAGCTCGACCACGATCTCGTCGTCCTCCATCGCTCCGGTCGGCCTGAACCCCAGTGACCGGTAGAGGGCGGCCGCCGGGGCGTTGTCCGGGTGGTACGACAGGCGGATCGGGTGCCCGCCACCGTCCTGCCCCGCCAGCCAGTCCACCAGGGTCCGGACGGCGGCCCGCCCGACACCCAGATCCTGCTCGGCCGCGTCGATGACCAGGCCGCCGAGCCAACGGGAACCGTCGTCGTCGACGCCCCACATGACGTGCCCGACCACCGTCTCGTCCGCGACCACCGCCAGCGACGTCCACACGTCGGAGCGCATGGTCAGCACCAGGTAGCGGGCCGCCAGGGCGGGCACCCAGGTGCGTTGGTCGTCGCGGGGCGCGACGTCGGCGACGCCCCGCCAGTTCTGGTCGTCGACGGGACGCAACGTGACGTGTCGGCCGGCCCGGTCGCGCAGCCCTGAATCGATCATGGGGATGAGCCTAGGCCCTGCGCCGGCCGCGAGTCTCGGCCGCACCGGCGACAAGCGCCGTCCGTATTGCCGGCAAGCACCGACCGTGCGATCTCGTCGGCGTCGGGACGGCGTCCGCAACCGACGGCCGGCGTGCCGCCGGACGCTACCGATCTGACGGCGTCAATGATTCAGCCACCGCGGTGACGCCCGCGCCGGCTCGCCGGCCGATCCATGCATGCAGTCAGGTTTGTAGCGCACGGACAGGCATCTGCCGTCGCCCCCGGAGCGACCGGCGCCTCAGTCCAGCAGGTCGTCGATGCCGATGGTGAGGCCCGGCCGGTGTCGCACCGCGCGGACCGCCAGCAACACCCCCGGCATGAATGACACCCGGTCGTACGAGTCGTGCCGGATGGTCAGCGTCTCACCGGTGGTGCCGAAGAGCACCTCCTGGTGGGCGACCAGACCGGTGGCGCGGACAGCGTGCACGCGTACCCCGTCGATGTCGGCGCCGCGGGCACCCGGCACCTCGTCGGCGGTGGCGTCCGGCACGGGTCCGAGCCCCGCCTCGGCGCGGGCGGCGGCGATCCGCCGGGCGGTGTGGGTGGCGGTACCGCTGGGGGCGTCGAGCTTGCGCGGGTGGTGCTGCTCGACGATCTCGACGCTCTCGAAGTACCGGGCGGCCTTCGCGGCGAACTGCATCATCAGCACCGCGCCGATGCCGAAGTTGGGCGCGATGACCACGCCGACCCCGGGCTTGCGCTCCAGCCAGCCGCGCACCCGCTCGATCCGTTGCTCGGTGAAGCCGGTGGTGCCGACGACCGCGCTGATCCCCTGATCGATACACCAGTGCAGGTTGTCCATGACCACGTCCGGCGTGGTGAAGTCGACAACCACCTCGGCACCGGCGTCGGAGGCGTTGAACAACCAGTCGCCCTGGTCGACCATGGCCACCAGGTCCATGTCGGCGGCGGCATCGACCGCCTTGCACACCTCGACGCCCATCCGGCCCCGGGCTCCCAGCACACCGACCCGGATCGGCTCGGCCAGGCCCTTCTCCTGCTCCTCAGTCACGGGCGACAACCTATCCCAGTCGGACGCGGGCACGCTCCGGGACCGCCAACCGTCCCACCAGCCGGCCCGTCCCGGGGACGGCGGTCAGGCGGAGAAGCGGTGCCGGTCGAACGGGCCGACCACCGCCAGCGACATCGGTCGGGCGAGCAGGTCGGCGGCGAGCGTGTTCACGTCGTCGAGGGTCACCGCGTCGACCCGGGTGAGCAGGTCGTCGACCGGCGTCAGGTCGCCGTAGAGAAGTTCGCCCTTGGCCAGCCGGCTCATCCGGGAGCCGGTGTCCTCCAGCCCCAGCACGAACGAGCCCTTGCTCATGCCCTTGCCCCGGGCCAGCTCCGCCTCGCTGATTCCCTGGGCGGCGACCCGGGCCAGCTCGGCGCGGGTCAGGGCCAGCACCTCGTCCACCTTGCCGGGCGCGCAGCCGGCGTAGACGGCGAAGAGGCCGCTGTCGGCGTACTGGCTGGCGTAGGAGTAGACCGAGTAGACCAGCCCGCGCTGCTCGCGGATCTCCTGGAACAGCCGGCTGGACATGCCGCCGCCGAGGACGTTGTTGAGCACGCCGAGGGCAAACCGACGGTCGTCGGTGCGGGCGATGCCGGGGCAGCCGAGGATGACGTGCGCCTGCTCGGTCTCCTTCGACTCGACCATGGTGGTGGCCGGTTTCGTGCGTACCGCCGGGGTGGCCGCCCGGTGCGCGGCCGGCGCGGCCGGCGCGGTGTCCAGCGGGGTGTCCCGCAGCGCCTGACGGACCAGCCGGACCACCGTGGCGTGGTCGAGGTTGCCGGCGGCGGCGACGACGATGTGCGGCGGGGTGTAGCGGCGGCGGTAGAAGCCCTGGATCTGCCGCCGGGTCATCGGGGTGACCGTCTCCTCGGTGCCGGAGATCAGCCGGCCCAGGGGATGGTTGCCGTAGACGGCACGGGCGAACAGGTCGTGCACCTCGTCGCCGGGCTCGTCGTCGTGCATGGCGATCTCTTCGAGGATCACGCCGCGTTCGGTCTCCACGTCGGCGGCCGCCAGCACCGAGTCGGCGACCAGGTCGCACATGACGTCGATGGCCAGCGGCAGGTCCTCGTCCAGCACCCGGGCGTAGTAGCAGGTGTATTCCTTGGTGGTGAAGGCGTTGGTCTCGCCCCCCACCGCCTCGATCTCGGCGGAGATGTCCAGCGCGCTGCGCTTGTGGGTGCCCTTGAACAGCAGGTGCTCCAGGAAGTGCGCGGCACCGGCCTGCCGGCCGGTCTCGTCGCGGGAACCGACCGCCACCCAGATGCCGAACGACACACTGCGCATCGCCGGGATCGCCTCGGTGAGCACGCGCAGCCCGCTGGGCAGCACCGTACGGCGCACCGACCCGTCCACCACTTCCCGTCGACCCGCAGGAAAAGACGAACGCCCAGTCCGACTCACGAAACCTGCTCCCAGTTGACGAGGGGTGGGTGGTGCGGTGACCCGGAACCGGCCGGGCGGCGTCGCCGCCCGGCCGGTCACCGATCCGATCAGCTGTGCCGGGTCCGGCGACGCGGACGCGACTCGCCGCCGCCCTCGCCACCACCCTCACCACGGGGTGCCCGGTCGCCGCGGTCGCCCCGCTCACCACGGTCGCGCGGCCCACGGTCGCCGCCCCGGTCCCGACCGGCCGGACGCTCACCGTCGGCAGCCTCGGCGGTCTCGGCGGCGGCCGGCGCCTCCGCACCCTCCGGCCGGACCTTGTCCAGGTAGATCTTGCCGCGGGCGTCGATGTCGGCGATCTCCACCTCGACCCGGTCACCGACGTTGAGGAAGTCCTCGACCTTCTCGACCCGCTTGCCGTCGCCCACCTTGGAGATGTGCAGCAGGCCGTCACGGCCGGGCAGCAGCGAGACGAACGCGCCGAACGCGGCGGTCTTGACCACCGTGCCGAGGAACCGCTCGCCCACCTTCGGCAGGGTCGGGTTGGCGATGCCGTTGATCCGGTCCACCGCGGCCTGGGCCGACGGCCCGTTGGTCGCGCCGACGTAGATGGTGCCGTCGTCCTCGATGGAGATCTCGGCGCCGGTCTCGTCCTGGATGGCGTTGATGGTCTGCCCCTTCGGGCCGATCACCATGCCGATCTTGTCGACCGGGATCTTCACGGTGGTGACCCGCGGCGCGTAGTCCGACATCTCGGCCGGAGCCTCGATCGCCGCCTGCATCACGTCGAGGATGGTCTGCCGCGCCTCGTGCGCCTGCTGGAGAGCGGCGGCCAGCACGTCCGACGGGATGCCGTCGAGCTTGGTGTCGAGTTGCAGCGCGGTGACGAAGTCCCGGGTGCCGGCAACCTTGAAGTCCATGTCACCGAACGCGTCCTCGGCACCGAGGATGTCGGTCAGCGTCACGTACCGGGTCTTGCCGTCGACCTCGTCGGAGATGAGGCCCATGGCGATGCCGGCGACCGGCGCCTTCAGCGGCACACCGGCGCTGAGCAGGCCCAGCGTCGAGGCACAGACCGAACCCATCGAGGTGGAGCCGTTGGAGCCGAGCGCCTCGGAAACCTGCCGGATGGCGTACGGGAACTCCTCGCGTGCCGGCAGCACCGGGATCAGCGCCCGCTCCGCCAGGGCGCCGTGGCCGATCTCGCGCCGCTTCGGCGAACCGACCCGACCGGTCTCGCCGGTGGAGTACGGCGGGAAGTTGTAGTTGTGCATGTAGCGCTTGGACTTCTCCGGGGAGAGGGTGTCCAGCGACTGCTCCATGCGCAACATGTTCAGCGTGGTGACGCCCAGGATCTGGGTCTCGCCGCGCTCGAACAGCGCCGAGCCGTGCACCCGGGGCAGCACGCCCACCTCGGCGGTCAGCGGCCGGATGTCACGCGGGCCGCGGCCGTCGATGCGGACCTGCTCACGCAGCACCCGGTTGCGGACCTCCGACTTGGTCAGCGACCGGAACGCGGCGCTGAGCTCCTTCTCCCGCCCCTCGAAACGACCGCCGAGCTCCTCGGCGACCTTGGCCTTGACCCGGTCCAGGGCCTCCTCGCGGTCCGCCTTGCCGGCGATCTTGAGGGCCTCGGCGACCTCGGCACGGGCCACCTCGGCCACCGCGCCGTACACGTCGTCCTGGTAGTCCAGGAAGACCGGGAACTCGGCGACCGGCTTGGCGGCGACCTCGGCCAGCTCGCTCTGCGCCCGGCACAGCTCACGGATGGCCGGTTTGGCGGCCTCCAGGCCGCTGGCGACGACCTCCTCGGTCGGGGCCGGTGCGCCGCCGGCGACCAGCGCCACGGTGTGCTCGGTGGCCTCCGCCTCGACCATCATGATCGCGACGTCGCCGTCGGCCAGGGCGCGACCGGCCACCACCATGTCGAAGGTGGCCCGGGCCAGTTCCTCGATGGTCGGGAAGGCGACCCACTGGCCGTCCACGTGCGCCATCCGGGTGGCCCCGATCGGGCCGGAGAACGGCAGGCCGGAGAGCTTGGTCGACATGGAGGCGGCGTTGATCGCCACCACGTCGTACGGGTGCTGCGGGTCGAGCGCGAGGATGGTCTCGACGACCTGGACCTCGTTGCGCAGGCCCTTGACGAACGACGGGCGCAGCGGCCGGTCGATCAGCCGGCAGGTGAGGATCGCGTCCTCGCTGGGCCGACCCTCGCGGCGGAAGAACGAGCCGGGGATCCGGCCCGCGGCGTACATCCGCTCCTCGACGTCCACGGTCAGCGGGAAGAAGTCGAACTGCTCCTTCGGCTGCTTTCCGGCGGTGGTCGCGGAGAGGACGACCGTCTCGCCGAGCTGGGCGACGACGGAGCCGGCGGCCTGGCGGGCCAGGCGGCCGGTGGAGAACGTGATCTCCCGGGTGCCGAAGGCCCCGTTGTCGATCACGGCGGTACGGGATTCGGTGCCGAGGTTGGTCTCGGTCATGGTGCTGTCGTGCTCCTTCGCATCGGGGGCCCACGACGCGGGGAGCTGCTCAGACGGCCGGTCTTCGATCGAAGCGCCCGGGTGGCCGGCGTAGTGCCGGGGTGCCCGGGGGCCACTACCGGAGACCGGTGCTGACCGGCTCCCTCATCGGGTGGTCGCGCGGCCCGTTTCCTTCAGTGGTACCGGAACGGGGGAGCGGCCGCAGCCACTCCCCCGTTTCGTCACCTGCGCAGACCGAGCCGCTCGATGAGCGACCGGTAGCGGTTGATGTCCTTCTTCTGGACGTAGTTGAGCAGCCGACGGCGACGGCCGACCAGCAGCAGCAGCCCGCGGCGGCTGTGGTGGTCGTGCTTGTGCACCTTCAGGTGCTCGGTGAGCTCGGCAATCCGCTTGGTGAGGACCGCGACCTGCACCTCCGGCGAACCGGTGTCGCCCTCGGCGGTCGCGTACTCCGTGCGGATCTTTGCCTTGGCTTCCTGGTCGAGCGCCATGTTCTCCCTGTTTCGTGGGTTGTTCGCTGAGGTCCGTCGGACCGGTCGGAGACCGGGGAACGGACCGGTTCCTCGCACCCGCGGCGTCGTGCAGGCACGCGAGGCCCCACGTCGGTCAGCCGACGTCTCCGCAACACTACCAGCCCACGCCGGTACCGGCCGGTCAAGGGCGGCGACGCACCCGGTGGTCACGCTCAACCCAGCAGGTCACGGGTCCGCTCGACGTCCTCGGCCATCTGGGCCAGCAACGGCTCGATTGCGTCGTACCTGCGCTGCTCCCGCAGGTGCGCGACGAAATCCAGGGCCAATCGCTCGCCGTACAGGTCACCGGAGAAGTCCAGCGCGTACGCCTCCACCCGGCGTTCCCGCCCGGAGAAGGTCGGGTTGGTGCCGATGGACACCGCCGCCGCCAGCGGCTCGGGGTGACCCCGCCGGACCAGCCGGGCTGCGTACACACCGTCGGCGGGCACCGCCGCGTACCGGTGGGTCAACAGGTTGGCGGTGGGGTAACCCAGCTCACGTCCGCGCTGGTCGCCGCGGATCACCACACCCTCGACCCGGTGCGGGCGGCCCAGCGCCGCCGCGGCGGCGGCCACGTCACCGGCGTCGACGCAGGAGCGGATGTACGTCGAGGAGTAGACCGTGTTGGCCTCGGCCACCAGCGGTGCACCCTCGACCGCGAAGCCGAAGGTGCGGCCGAGCCGTTCCAGCAGGGCGACGTCCCCGGCCGCCCGGTGCCCGAACCGGAAGTTCTCCCCCACCACCACCAGCGCGGCGTGCAGGTGCGTGACGAGGACGTCGTGCACGAACTCCTCGGCGGGCAGCCGGGAGAACTCCGGGGTGAACGGCACCACGCAGAGCACGTCCACGCCGAGCGCCTCGATCAGTTCGGCCTTGCGGGCCGGTTCGGTGAGCACGGCGGGGTGCGAGCCGGGGCGCACCACCTCGGCCGGGTGCGGGTCGAAGGTGACCACCACCGACCTCACGCCCAGTTCCCGGGCCCGGGCAACGGCGTGCCCGATGGTCGCCTGGTGCCCCTTGTGCACGCCGTCGAAGACGCCGATGGTGACGACCGCCCGCCCCCACCCGCCGGGCGCCGCGTCGTACCCTCGCCACCGCTGCATGTCTCTCCTCCCCGCCGGCCGGCGACGGCCGGCGACCACCCTGCGTGGTCCGTCAGGCCGGGGCGAGCACGATCTCCGCGCGGGCCCGGCCGTCCCGCTCGCTGACGATAGCGATGAGGCCACCGTCCGGGCCGAAGACGGCGTACGGTCCGGCGAGCCCGGCCGCGTCGAGGGGACCGCCGTGGGACAGCGTCCTCGCCTCGGCGGCGGTGGCGTCCCGGCGCGGAAAGTACCGGTCGGCCGCCACGTCGAGCGGCAGGTTGACCACCTCGGGGGCGCGCTGCTCCAGGTCGGCGAGGGTGGCGGCCTCGGCCAGGGTGAAATTCCCCACCGCGGTACGCCGCAGCGCGGTGAGGTGCCCGCCGACGCCGAGCGCCAGCCCGGCGTCGCGGGCGATCGCCCGGATGTACGTCCCGGACGAGCAGGTCACGTCGATGTCGACGTCCACCACGTCGGGGGTGTCGCGGCGGATCGCCCGTACGTCGAGGCGGGAGACGGTGACCCGGCGGGCGGGCAGCTCGACGCTCTCCCCCTCGCGCACCCGCTGGTACGCTCGCTGTCCGTTGATCTTGATGGCGCTGACCGCGCTCGGCACCTGGTCGATCTCGCCGGTCAGCGCCGTGAACGCGGCGCGCACCGCCGCGTCGGTGAGCTGCCCTGCCGGGGTGGTGGAGATCACGTCGCCCTCGGCGTCGTCGGTGACGGTGGCCTGCCCCAGCCGGACCGTCGCGGTGTAGCTCTTGCCCGCGCCGATGACGTACGTGAGCAGCCGGGTCGCCCGGCCCACCCCGATCACCAGCACACCGGTGGCCATCGGGTCGAGGGTGCCGCCGTGCCCGACCCGCCTCGTCCGCGCCAGTCGGCGGACCCGCGCCACCACGTCGTGCGACGTCATGCCGCCGGGCTTGTCCACCACGATCAGACCGTCAGTGCTCACGACCGCCAAGCCTGCCAGACGGGGCCACGGCCGCCGTCACCGCAGGGCGGTTTCCGGGCCCGGTCAGCGCACCGCCCCGACGACCGCCCACCCGCCGGAGCGCAGCCGCAGCAGCAGCGCCACGAGCCGGATCACCACGAACAGGGTGAGCCCCGCCCAGATG
>NZ_SMJY01000081.1:0-24162 GCF_004348355.1 Micromonospora sp. KC721
CGACGACCCCGCCCGGGCGAAGTGACGGAGGTCTCATCCGGCACCGAATCCAGCTCGCCAACCCCACCGCCGGTCTCGTCGTCGTCCGGCTCGCCACCCGGCTCCGGGGCGAGTTCGTCGTCGCCGAAACGCTCGCCCGCGGCACCGGACGGCTCCTCGACCCCAGCTCCGGACAGGTCCGGCCTGGCCGCTCCCGGGACGCGTCGGGGCAGGTCACCGACGGGCATCCCGAGCTCACCGGCCAACGGATCGCCACCCCGGCCGGCCAGCTCACCGCCACCCGGCAGCTCACGGTCACCATCGGCCAGTTCGGAGCCACCGCCCGGCAGCCGCAGGCTGGCCGGCTGATAGCCCGAGCGGGGCGTGGGAAAGCCGGAGAAGTCCTCCTCGACCGGCCGGTCCCCCAGGGAGGTCGGGGCCTGCCCGGGCGGCACCGGCTCGGTCGGCTCGCCGTGCACCCGGGCGACAGCCTCGTCGTCCTCGACGGTGCTGGTCGCCATGGCCGGCCGGTTGCGCAGGAAGCGGGCCCGCCCCCGGGACAGGTCGTGCCCGACCGCGACCGCCTCCAACTCGTAGAGGGTGCGGTGGTTGCCGGCCTCGTCGGTCCAGTCGCGGGTGTAGAGGCGGCCCGCCACCACCACCGGGTCACCGACCATCACCGAGGCGGCCACTCCCTCGGCGAGCTTGCGCCAGCAGTTGACCCGGACGCGTAGGCTGTTGCCGTCCACCCACCGGCCGCTGTCCCTGTCCAGGCGGCGGGCGGTCGAGGCGACCTTGAAGTTGGCGACCAGGGTGTTGCTCTGCGTCGTACGACGCCACTCGGGTGCGGTCAGCACATTGCCGACGATTGTGACGTAGGTATCGAACATCGTCCCCTCCCAGGGGTTCAGGGCCTGCCGTGGCGAGTCGACTCGGAAGCCAGCCTGACGGGACCGGCCGGGCCACGTAGGGGCCGACGGCGAAGCTGTGGACAACCGGACCGCCTGTGGACAAGAACCTGATCAAGTGCCCGGTGTGCTAGCCGGCGTCGACGTCGGCGGTGCAGGCAGCAGAAGGTTGGGCACGCGCGGAGCTGGCTACCGGCGCGCGTATCGCGGCGCTGCGGTGCCTTGCCTGCATGACCCTCGACCCGGTCGGGCCCTCAGGATCGTCGCGTCAGCCGGTCGACGACCGATGGAAGCGCTGTGGCATGCCGACACCGTCGACGATGACAGGGGCCGCCTTCCACCCCTGCCCGCACCTCGGCGTGGCGATGGCCAACGTCGACCGCTTCCTCACTCCGGACGGGCGGTGGCGGCTCCGGTGGGCGGACTGTCGAGCGGCGCCATGATCCAGCGTTCGCCGGTCCACTCCACGTTGTAGCGCCAGGTCGTGCGGTCGGCCGGGCCGCTGACCACCATCGACAGCGCGTAGACCCGCGGAGCCAGCGAGGTCCACGACGCGTCGGACAGCACCCAGCCCGCGCCTCCGTACGCCGCGAGCCGCTTGGCCGCGTCCCCCGGATGGGCTTCGTTACCCAGGTGCTGGCGCAACCCCGGTTCGTCCTTCGCCTGCAGCAGCGACACGTACTCCTCCGCGTAGCCGCGAAGGGTCGCCGGGTCCGGACTCGACGACTCGTCCGGACCGCTGCACGCGCCGAAGACGGCGGCGAGGAGAGCCAACGCAAGGATCCTCGCCACCGTCCGGCCAACACTTCGTGTCATGTACGTCCCGCTAGTAATTCGCGTTGCCCCAGTCAGCCAACACCTGGTTCATGGACCGGCGGTACCGATTGCTCGTGTCGTACGTCAGGTACGGTGTTCCGCCGCTGACGTACCACACCATCATCGTGTGATCCTTACTGCCGTCCCTGGTGCCGTCGACCTGCAGTACGTCGCCGATGCCCATGTTCCAGACGCTGCCGAGGCTGGTTACGCGACGGCTGTGAGTGTAGGCGAAGCTCGCCCATTAGTTGACGTTGATCCATGACCAGGTCTCGTTCGACGAGTTGTACCACCAGTTCTCGGCACTGCGGCACCAACCGAGTCATCGCTCCACCCACCTGCCCGCAACGCCTGGCTGGCGAAGTTCGCGCAGTCCCCACCGACGCCGGTCACATCACTCGTGATCGGCAACGCGCTGGCCGCCTGTAGCGCAGCGAATTCGGCGAAACCTGACGGGGCCGGGGCCGACCGGACCTGGCGACGGTACGGCCGGCGGCAGGAATCGACGTGCGGTCGCCGGAGTGGAGTGGACGCCGACGGGGTAAGGAGTTGATCAACCAGAGCTGGCCGGTCGATCCCGACCCGGCCGGCACGGCACGTCGATCGGGTGCCTCAGGTGCCGGATCCGATGAGAAAGGTCAGCGACGATGACTCTCGACCCGCGTACCACCGGCTCCGTCCGTGACCGGCGGGAGGGACGGCGATGAGCGCGGCGACGAACCCGGCGACCGTCGCCGAGTGCCTGCGCGTCGGCGCCGGCTTCTCGCAGAGCGACCGCGACTGGATCGTGGCGCAGTTCGCGACCCTGGACGCGCGACTGGCCACGTTCCACGCCGACGCCACCGAGTTGGAGGTGTCGGTGAAGGACCGGGAGACGCGCGGACAGAAGGTCACCCTGGAGTGCTGGATCGCCGGCTGGCAGAAGATCGTCACCACCTCCGGTGAGGAGGATCTCCGCGCGGCGCTCAACGACGTCCGTGACGACCTGCGCCGCCGGCTGAACGACACCAAGACCCGGCAGGAGCCCCGCAACAACAAGCACGTCCGGGAGATGGGCCGGACCGTGCCGGAGCAGGCCGCCGAGGCCGACCTGTCCCGGGCCCCCGCCGACACCGAGCCCACCCGGATCGACGCCGAGACGGCCTGACCGGTCCGCCCCCGGCCCCCCGCTCACCCGGCGACCGACATGCCCAGCCGTCAGGGGCGTCAAGGGATGAACGGGGGTCGGCGCGACGGTCCGGGCGGGTCGGACCTGGGCTACCGCCGAGTAGCTTGCGGGCGTACCGTCGGCTGAGTGGAACAGGACGTGCTGGGGCCGCCGTACGAGCGGCAGACAATCGACCTGGGCACCGACGACGAGGGCGCGGTGGTCGCCACCCTGGTGCGACGCCGCGCCGAACGCCCCACCGGCCGGGCGGTGCTCTACGTGCACGGGTACGTCGACTACTTCTTCCAGACCCACGTGGCCGACTTCTTCGCCGCGCGCGGCTGGGACTTCTACGCCCTCGACCTGCGCAAGTACGGCCGCAGCCTGTTGCCGCACCAGACCCCGAACTTCTGCCGCGACCTGAGCGACTACTTCCCGGAGCTGAACGCCGCCGCCAAGATCGCCCGGGCGGACGACGGCCACGACACGCTGCTGGTCATGGGCCACTCCACCGGCGGGCTGATCGTCTCGCTCTGGGCACACGCCCGACGCGACGCCGGGCTGGTCGACGGGCTGGTCCTCAACAGTCCCTTCTTCGACCTCAACGTCCCCTGGCTGCTCCGTGGCCCCCTCGCGGCCGCCGCCTGCCGGCTGGGCCGCCGCGCACCGCACCGGGTCCTTCCCCTGGGCCTGCGAACGGTGTACGGCGAGAGCCTGCACGCCGCGCATCGGGGCACCTGGACGTACGACCTGGCCTGGAAGCCGCTCGGCGGGTTCCCGGTACGGCTCGGCTGGTTGAACGCGATCCGTACCGCCCAGCGGCAGCTGCGGGCCGGGCTGGACATTCCGGTGCCGGTGCTGCTGGCCTGCTCGACCCGCAGCTTCAAAGGTCTCCGCTGGCACGAGTCGGCGATGCTGGCCGACGCCGTGCTGGACGTGGAACACATGGTCCGCTGGGCGCCCCGACTCGGCCGGCACGTCACCCTGGCCCGTTTCGACGGCGGCATGCACGATCTGACACTCTCCGGCCCTGCCGTACGCGAGAAGGTCTTCGCCGAGGTCGGGCAGTGGGCCGAGGCGTTTCTCGGCGCGGGCCCGACGGAGGCCGGCCCCACCGACCCCGCCCCGACCCGGATCGTGCTGCCGGGCGGCCGGTCGCCGGCCGACGAAGGCGAGCCGGCCCCGGCCGGCTGAGTCAGTCCCTCGCCGGCAGCTCCGCCACGATCTGGTCGAAGGTGGCCAGCGGATGCCCGTCCTCGCCGGGCAGCACCACACCCAGGCAGCGCAGCCCCATTTCTCCGGCCGCGTCGGGTCGGACCGCGAAGACCGGTGCCCCGACGTACCCGAGCGGCAGCGCACCGGTCAGGCGCAGCCCGTCGCCCGCGCGGACCGCCCGCTCGACCGCCACCTCCAGCGGCCGGGACCCGTCATCGCGGACTCCGAGCGCCAGCAGCACGGCCGAAACGGGCTCCGCGCCGATCCGGGCCACGTCGCCGGCGTCGGCCGCGACCACGGCCGGCACCGGTTGGGTACGCCAGCGCCAGCCCTCGGTCGCCGCCCGCTCGTGCAGCCCGCCGGTGGGCAGCGCCGCCACCCCGATGCCGGGCCGGTGCGCCCACCCCCCGGCCGGCAGCAGCAGCGCGTCAGCGGCCACCCCGGGCGGCTCGGTCACGCTCGGCCGCAGACCGACCTCGACGGCCTGCGGGTACGTCAGGGCGTCGGCGGTGAGCAGGAACTCCCCGGTCGGATGCTGGAAGAAGAACGCCGTGCCGGGTGGGCCGTCCCCGGTCGGCCGCAGCGGCAGGATCGCCCGCCCGAGAAGCTGACACAACTCGTAGGCGACCTCGTTCTCGGCGTCCGGTTCCAGCAGCACGGCCCCGAGGGTACGGGGTGTATTCGGCTCGCAGGGCTGGTGACCGCGACGACGGTGGTGCGCGACGCCGACCACCACCCATTCCCGCGCGGGCTCGGAGGGCGGCGGTACCCTCTTGGCGCGACATGCATGTTGCGCGCCCGTAGCTCAGCGGATAGAGCAGGGGACTTCTAATCCCAAGGCCGCAGGTTCGAATCCTGCCGGGCGCACAGGCACTTCTCTCGGCTGACCCGCCCGCGTGGGGCTATTCGTGGTGCGAGCGAGCTACGGTGGCCCCGTGGCAGCCTCGAACGGACGCACCAAGCGCCAGCGCGGCGAGATCGAAACCCTGCCCAGCGGGTCACTGCGCGTGAAGGTCTATGCCGGCGTCGACCCGATCAGCGGGAAGCGGCACTACCTGACTGAGGTCATCCCCGCCGGCCGCACCGCCGCCAAGGAAGCCGAGAAGGCACGCACCCGGTTGCTGGCCCAGGTCGACGAGCGGCGCAACCCGCGCACCCGCGCCACGCTCGACCAACTCCTAGACCGGTGGCTTGAGGTGGCCGACATCGAGGCCACCACGCGCATGGGCTACGTGAACAAGCTCAACAAGCACGTCCGGCCGGTGCTGGGCAAGCTGCCGGTCGGCCGACTCGACGCCGAGACGTTGGAGTCGTTCTACGCGAGCCTGCGCCGCTGCCGGGACTGGTGCGGCGGCAAGGCGTACGTGAAGCACCGCGTGGAGGGCGAGCACGCCTGCACGACGAAGTGCCGACCGCATGTCTGCAAGCCGCTCAGCGCGTCGTCTGTACGCCAGATTCACTGGATCCTCAGTGGTGCGCTCAGCCGTGCGGTCCGGTGGCGGTGGATCGCCGTCAACCCCGCCGGGCAGGCCGAGCCACCCGCGCCGCCGCACCCCGACCCGCAGCCACCGAACCCGGCAGACGCCGCGCGCATCATCAACGAGGCGTGGCGTGACCCGGACTGGGGAGCGCTGGTTTGGCTCGCCATGACCACCGGCGCCCGGCGAGGCGAGCTGTGCGCGCTGCGCTGGCACCATCTCGACCTGGCCGCCGGTGTGCTGACGCTGCGGCGCAGCGCCTACCTGGACGAACACGGCGAACTGCGGGAGAAGGACACCAAGACGCATCAGCAGCGACGGGTGGCGCTCGACTCGGAGACGATCGAAGTGCTGCGCGAGCTGCACGGCCGGTACCTCGACCGCCTGGCGCAGCTCGACGCTGACGCCGACCCTGCCGACTACGTCTTCTCCCCCGAGCCGGACAACAGTCGTGGTTACCGGCCCGACACCATCACCCAGCGGTACGGCCGGCTCGCCACCCGGCTCGGCATCGACACCCACATTCACGCCCTGCGCCACTACTCGGCAACTGAGCTGATCAACGCGGGTGTCGACGTGCGAACCGTCGCCGGCCGGCTTGGGCACGGTGGCGGTGGAACAACGACGCTCAGGGTGTACGCCGCCTGGCTGTCGGAGTCTGACCAGCGGGCCGCTGGAACGCTGGCGGCTCGGATGCCGCCTCGTCCCCTCGCCTCCATGCCCACAACCCAAGCGGCAAGTTCGTGCCAACGGGTCGCAGACGAGCTGCGCAGGCAAATCTGTGCAGGACGATTCAAGCAGGGTGACCCACTCCCTGCGGTCGTGGAGCTGGCGAATATGCACAAAGTGTCCATAGGCACAGCCCACCGAGCCGTCCAGCAACTCAGAGATGAGGGCCTAGTGGTGACTGCGCGAGGCCGCAGATCTCTGGTCAACTAATGGGTGTTGCATAAGGGCAGCAGGTGGCAGGATCTGCTGTGCTCACTGCACGACGAGGCTCGGAGAGGCGATGCGGCTTACGAAGATCGAGTTCAACGGCTACAAGCGGCTAAGGGACGCTAAGTGCAATGTAGATGGCAAGCTGATCGCCTTCGTCGGACCCAACGAGGCTGGCAAGAGCAGCATCCTTACCGGACTGACGTGGCTCCTTCAGCGTCGGGCTCTTAAGCCGGGCGAACGGAGTCGGGGCGCGAGTATCGCAGACGAAACAGAAGCCGTGCGGGCCATCTTCACCCTCGCACCAGAGGATCTTCAGGCGATAGCGCACATCGAATGCAGCAATCCTCCGAGATCATTTGTCGTATCTCGAACGGCTGGCGGCAGGCTGATGCGAACATTCCCCGACAAGATCCAGTTTTCTCAGCCTTCAACATTAGACGCCACTCGCGCCGCCGCCCAGTTCCGAGAACTTCTTGCGAAAGATCATCCATCGAACGCCGACTCAATCAGTTCCCTGAGCCACCGTCTGGCGGAGATGATCGATCGGCTTCGCGCCTTTAGCCCGACGGAGCGGGATTCAAATCGAGCGGCGATCGTCGACATGATTAAAATGATTGAGGATGCTTTTCCTGACAGCACCGCAGCGACGCAAGTCCAGTCCAGCCAGAACGCGAATTTGCTCAAACGGCGCAGGAGTGCCGCAAGCAAGCTCGTGCGTGAACTCTCAGCACTCGAAGAGCGCTTGAAGACCGACCCAATGGAACAAATGGCGAAGATTCTCTGGGAACGCTCACCCGACTTTGTGCCCTTCACCAACGATGACCGGAATCTTGAAGCGACATACGACTTAGGAGTTGAGAATCTACGTAAAGCACCACCCGCAGCCCTACGAAACCTCCTGCAAGTAGGCGACACGAGCGTCTCAGAAATCTGGGAATTCATTTCAGGAAAGAACAGAGCAGGATTGCGGACACTTCTCAACAGGGTGAATCGGCAAATAGATAGTCACTTTACTGGCAGCTGGCGACAAGAACACCTGAAAGTGCATGTAGACATCGACGGAACAACCCTTGAGGTGTTCGTCGAGGAAGCCGATGATTACGGAACATTCAGCTCCTTTGGCGAGCGCAGCGACGGCCTCCGCTCATTCGTCGCACTTAGCTGCTTCCTCACCGTCACGCCGACCGCATTCCCGCCAATTCTTTTGATCGACGAGGCAGAGACACACCTGCACATTGACGCTCAAGCGGACTTGATCAACGTTCTGGAGACCCAGAACTTTGCAGAGCAAGTCCTAATTACGACACACTCGCCAGCCTGCCTGCCGACTGATCTCGGAACAGGAATTCGATTCGTCGAGCCTGTGCGGCACGCCCCCGAAAGTAAAATTCGAAGCAACTTTTGGGATAGCAACATCCCCGGCTACTCACCCATACTCTTTGCCATGGGGGCTGGCGCAGCGGCCTTCTCGCTATGCCGCAGGGCCGTCCTCTGCGAGGGTCCAACGGAAATGATTCTTCTGCCGAAGATGATCCGAATTGCCACAGGCATGCAGCGCTTGGATTATCAGATTGTCCCGGGGCTATCTGTGTCCAGGCTGGAGGAGTTGGCACCGGAAGACATCGCTGGCAGAGTCGCCTACCTCGTTGATGGAGACCAGGGCGGGCAGACCTTGCGTTCGAAGCTCATAGGGTCCGGCGTACCAGAAAACCACGTCCTGCAATTGCCCGAGCAATTCGCTGTAGAGGATTTCGTCACCGAATCAGCGTACTTGAGCTCTGTCAACGAGATATTGTCAGACTCGGGACATACAGGCGCCCATCCCACGGCAACGGAGATAGCCGGAAGTGGAACCATATCCAAGCGCCTCTCGGATTGGTTTAAGAGGAATGGCTTACGCGCCCCTGGCAAGACAATCGTCGCAAGTCGCCTGGTGCGCACGATTTCGAGGGAAAATTTGGCTCCCGGCGCAGTGGAGACCCTTACCAAGCTGCACGGCAACGTCTTGACACTTCTTGGCCCGAAGGGATATAGATGACCGGCGCTATTAAGCTGCTAGTGTTAGGCGGCTCGTGGTTCGTCGGTCATGCTGTCGTTTCCGCTGCGCTCGAAGCAGGGTGGGATGTGACAGTCTTCAACCGCGGCACTTCAGCCGGCTTTCACCCTTCTGCCCGGCCATTACGAGGCGATAGGACTCGTCCTACAGACATCGTCGCTCTCGCCGCCGCCGGTCACTGGGACGCGGTCATTGATACTTCGGGATACGTGCCGAGGAATACTCTCGACGTAGCCAGTGCCCTCGCTCCCAAGGTGGGCCGCTACGTCTTCATGTCGACCGTCAGCGTGTACCGGGACTGGCCGGTCAAACCGCTGAGCGAGCGATCCGACGTGCTTTACTGCCCGCCGGACGCCGGCCCGGACTACGGCACCGACACCGAGGACGGTCCGACCCAGTACGGCTACCAGAAAGCCGGCAGTGAGGCGGCGGCAGTGGCCGCGTTCGGAGCGGACCGGACGACGATCTTGCGGCCCGGCGTCGTGCTCGGCCCGCGTGAGTACGTCGGCCGCCTGCCCTGGTGGCTACGCCGGGTGGCCGCAGGTGGGGAGGTGCTGGCACCAGGCTTCCCCGAGCGGGCCATTCAGCCGGTCGACGTACGCGACCTGGCCTCGTTCGCTCTGCGCACCATCTCTGACGAGACATCCGGCGCGTTCAACGTCTGTGCCCCGGTAGGCAGCGCGACCTTCGGCGAACTGCTCGCGGACTGCGCGCACTCGACGCGAGCCGATGCCTCCTTCACGTGGGTGCCGGATCACTTCCTGCTCGGGCAGGGCGTCCGGCAGTGGTCCGAACTGCCGCTCTGGCGCACCTTCGACGGCGTGTGGCGCGTCGATACGACTGCCGCTCAAGCTGCCGGACTCCATACCCGGCCCCTCGCCCTGACCGTGCGGGACACCTGGCGGTGGTTGGTCGACAGCGGTGAGGTCAGCAACCACGATCGCGCCGCTGAGATTGGCATCAGCCCGGAGAAGGAAGCGCAGGTACTGGCCGCCTGGCGCCGCTCAGGCGAGCGGTCGAGCTGAGGTCTCCGACAGCCACACGGAGATGCGCTCGGCGAGCTGCTGTGCGTCGGCGTCGCCGCTCCACGGTGCCTCGTTCAGCAGGCGTTCTATCCGGGCCAGCCGGCCGGTCAGCGAGACATTGCGCTTGTGCGAGGGCAGGTCCAAAACGGTACGCAGCGCTTCGGCAGCGCCGTCCTTGTCCCGCATGTGGAGGTGAGCGGCGGCGACGTCGATGTGCGTTCCGTTGATCTGCGAGTACGGCCGCCGCGCCGCCGGAAGGGCTTCATAGACCCGCAGCGCATCACGGGCGTACCTCGCGGCTTGGTCGCCGTTGCGAAGGTCGAGCCATGCAGCGGCAGCGCACGCCGCGGCACGTGCGTCTCCGAATGCGAACTCACCGCCGGTCGACGTAGCCAGCTCGTCGGGCCGCCCCTCTGCCGCTTCCCTGTCTCGTTGGGCCGCTTGCAGGACAGCCGCCACCGACTCAGGATCATCGAGTAGGGCATGGGAGCGAGATGCGATGTGGCGCAGCCGCAACTTGGGCTCGCCCTCAGGGGCAGCCCGCATCGCTCGTGAGAAATAGCTCAGGGCGGCATCCGGCTCGTTGCGCCAGTTCGCCAGCGTCATTTGCAGGCCGTACGTCCAAGCTTTCAATGACGCGTGGCCGGCAAGGTCCGCGTACTGGGTCGCTGCCCTGGCCAGCGCCGCCGACTCGTTCCAGTGCCCGAGGTCGAAGGCGGTGGAGGCCATGAGCGACGTGCCCTGGCCGATGACTACGAACAGGTCGGCCAGGTCTCCCGGCCGCCGCGTCCGCTCAGCCAGCGCTCGCGCTTCATCACGCAGCCGCCGAGCGGCTGAAAACATGTCGAAGGCAGCCATTCCGCCGGACCGGGACAGTAGCGCCATGTCCTGCTGCAACGCCTCGATTGAATCGTGCGGAACCCCGATACTCGACAGCAGCGAGTCATTAGCGATTGCGTCAGCAGCATCACTCACGACATCACCAACAACGGTGCCGCTGCTAACGCTTCCCCGATCTTTTTCAGCGTCGCTGACACTCTGGAGAAAACGCGACCTCACCGCATCCGAGAGCCGGTCAAATGCAGCGTTCAGCAGCTCTTGGTTCGCGTTGCCGGGCACCGTTTCCGGCCGGCTGTGCCAGTACGCGACGGTCCTGACCGCGATGCCCAACCACCCTGCGAACCGCTCGTTCGTCATGCCGGCAGCGGCTTGCAGCGCACAGGCACGACGTCCCGTCCACTGATCCACTGTCGCCATCGTGGTCCTCCGCGCCCCGCGTTGCATCGGATTGCGCACCGTTGCACCGGCTTTGCCTGGGCGCACCCTCCGTCTTCGACTTCACTGGGTGCCAGCGAGCCAACAGGAACGCGCCAACGTCAGACTACTGAGGAGAGTCCCGTGGCTGAACCCCTCGCCCGCACCCAGGAACATCCCCGCTTCCGATCCGTGGCGGACACCGCAGTAATCCTCGGCATGTCAGAGGTGACGCTGTACCGAGCCATTCACGCCGGCCAGTTCCCGGCCATCAAGGTTCGGGGGCGCTTCGTGATTCCCGCCCGCGCAATCGACGACATGGAGGCGTCCGCGCTGGCTAACGGCTTGGTCGACGCGGGCAACTACGCGCTGCGTACCGCCAGCTAGCCCGCACGCTTCGGCCCTGGCGGTGCGGGTGGGATGTCATTCTCACGCGCCAGCTTGCGGATGTACGCACCGCTGAACGGCGACAAGCGTTCAACCTCCGTCGGGCCGACACCCTCCCGGAGGGCGGCAAGGACAGCCGCCACCACAGCCTCACGTGCGGCGTCATGAGCCGCCTCGGTCCGCTGGTACCGCTTCGTCGCTGCTGAGAGCACATCTCGCGCGTCACTCATCGCACCAACATACCGCTACCCCCTTGCGCAACAGAGCCGCGTATCGCTACCTTGTTGCGCAACATGGAAGCGCTTCAACCGGAAGCGCTGAACACTGAAAGGACATGAAGTGGCCTGCATCGAGGACTTCCCCGTATCGGGGCCGACCGCTGCCGACCTGGCCGCGATCGAACACGAGATGCCGCTAATCGAGGCGGAAGTGCTGCTGTTGGACGCGCAGATCGCGATCCTGTGCGCCGAACCCGCCCCGTCCGACCTGGATTGGCAGCGGGTGCGCCGAGCGCAGCGGCAGGTGATGCGGCAGGCCCGCGCTCTGCTGGCCGCCCGACCGTCGTCCGACCGGGCCGCGTAGGTGGTGGCCACGATGACGACCCCGCCGAGCATCCCCGTTGTCCTGTTCACCGTCGCCGACGCGATGGCCCGTCACGCTCTGCCGCTGCCGCAGAAGGTGGAGGCGTCCGACGGATACGGGCTTGAGCTGCGGTTGGCGACGCACGCCGAGCTGCGCCGTTGGGCGCGGTACATGCGCCTGCCCACCGAGCAGTGGCACAGCCAGCCCTACCGCGGTGACGACGTGCCGATGGTGCTCACCAACGTGTACGGCACCTGGCGCGGTATCCGGGTACGGCTGCACTGCTGCGAACCGACCACCGACACGCCGGCCGAGTTTTTGCCGGAGGTGGCCGCATGACCCCCCGCACCTACACCGACCCGAGCGTCCTGGACGGCATCGCCGCCGGGGCGTCGTGGGCCGATCCGGAAATGGACCCCACCGCGATCGACTGGACCACCCGGCGGGCCGCCGCTGCGATCCCGTTCCCGTTGGTCGACGGTCGGCCGGTCAACCCGTACGCCCCGACCGGTATCCGCTACGGCCGCAACAAGCTCGGGCACTGGGGCGAGCAGGTCTGCGCTGACGCGCTGGTGTCGCTGTGGGATGACAACCGGCACCGCTGGATCGTGATGGTTGAGCGCGGCGACGGCCACGGGTGGGCGCTGCCCGGCGGCTACGTCGACCCCGGCGAGACGCCGGCTACGGCCGCCGTGCGGGAGCTGGCCGAGGAAACCGGGCTGAGCCTTCCCGGCGCCCGGTGGAAGCTGTCCGCCCCGCGCTACGTGCCCGACCCCCGCGCCTCGGATGAGGCATGGATGGTCACCGTCCTTGCCCGCACCTGGATCGGCTACCACCGCCGCGACGACTTTCCACCCGTGATCGGGGCGGACGACGCCCGCCGGGCGCTGTGGCTGCCCGCCGACGACTACGACGTACTCGCCGACTACCTCGCCGACGCCTACGACGGCCAGGTGTTCCCCGCCCACCGTGACTTGCTCGCCGACAACCTGGACGAGGTGACCCGATGACCGCCCCCACCATCAACGGCACCAAGTACCCGCAGCCCGTCGACGAGTTGCTGCCGGCCGCCCGCAAGCTCGCCGCCGAGTTGGGTGAGCTGCCCAGCCGCAACAAGCTGATGCAGACCTACCGGATCGGTGCCCCGAAGGCGGGCGAACTGCTGGCGCGGCTGCGCGACGAGGCCGAGCGGCAGGCCCGGACCGACCGGATGCGCGGGCACCTGCTTGCCCGAGGTTCGTCGGTCGAGCGGGTCGAGCTGCACCCCGCCGACGTCGACCACGCGGCCGACGACGAGCCGACGACGGACCCGTGGGACTACGCCGAACCGATCGGCCCAAACCCGCTGCCGACCCCGCTCGTGCCCGAGTCCGCGCCGCCGGCCGTGCCGAACCCGGCCCCCGGACCAGAGATCACGCCGGCCGACCCGCCGGCCGAGGTCAGCACGGTCAGTCACCCGGGCACGCCGACCCCGCCCGCACCGGTCAAGCCGTCCCGCCCGGCGGTGGTGTGGCCGGTGGTGCTGCTGGCGTTGCCGGCGTTCGTGGCGATCTGGTCCGGGTGGGTCGGACTCGGCGGACTCACCGGATTCGGCATCGTTCACCCGCTGCCCGGCATCGCCGACGGGTTCTCCATCAACACCGCGATCACCCTGCCGATCGGGGTGGAGACGTACGGCGCGTACGCGCTGTACGTGTGGCTGTCCGGCCGGGTGCCCGCCCCGGCGCTGCGCTTCGCCAAGTGGTCCGCCCTCGGCTCGCTGCTGGTCGGCGCGCTCGGCCAGGTCGCCTACCACCTACTCGTCGCCGCCGGGGTCACCTCGGCCCCGTGGTGGATCACCACCGCCGTCGCGTGCCTGCCGGTTGCGGTGCTCGGCATGGGCGCCGCCCTGGCCCACCTCGTCCGCTCGCACAACTAACCCGAGAGGAAACCCTCATGCCCAAGAAGCAGACCTGGCAGTACCAGGAGAACGGCTGTCCGACCTGCAACGCCACCGGCACGGTCAAGCGCAACTGCCCGCGCTGGAACGACCCGAAGCACACCGCCCGCAACTGCTCCTGCTGGGGCGGACTCATCCTCGACCGCTGCCCGACCTGCAACGGCACCTGCCGCACCCGTTAGCCCTGCCCGGCGGCACGGCCCCATGGCCTGAGAAACCGTGCCGTGCCGCCGGCCCCCTTCCGATCTCCCGACCGTTGGAGGAACTCCCATCATGAACCCCCCGAACGATGACCGTTTCGACTGGCACGCCGCCGAACGCGACCTGAACACCCCGGACGCTGAGGTGGTCGACCTGGACGCCGCCCGCGCCGCCCGCAACGTCGACGCCGACGACGGCGGGCCGGTGCTGGTCGACTCGCCCGCCGCGCAGCGCCCGCCGCGGCTCACCCTCGACGCCGTCCGCACCGGGCAGCGTCGCCCGATTCTGCCAGCCTGGCTGCGCTCCCGCGCCGAGCTGCGCGACATGATGCGGTGGGCGGTGGGGCATCTGCTGCACACCACCGCCTACCACCTCACCCGGCTGCCGAAGTACGTCGGCAAGGTGGCGTTGCGTGCCCCGGCCGGGGCGTGGCGACTCACCTCGGGCGCGGCCCGGTGGGTGTTCGACTGGGAAGGCGAGCAGCTTCGGCAGTCCACCTCGCAGACTCGTGATGGTGAGCTGTATTTGAAGCTGTCGCGGCAGCGTGACCGCCGCGTTCGGTGGCGGGGCATCGTCGCCACCTTCACCCTCTCCCTGTCCCTGGCCGGCGGGGTGGCGATGCTGTGGGCGCCGAGCTGGGCGCAGTGGGCGCTACCCGCTCTACTGGTCACCCTGTGCGGCCTCGCAGGGCAGCCGGCCGACAAGCCCCTGTTGGACACCGCCGTCATAGTCCCGCGCGTGGCCCGGCTCACCTCGGATGTGGTGGTGCGCGCCCTGGCCGTGCTCGGCATCGCCGGCATCACCCAGGCCATCGCCAAGCAAGGCGGCAAGGCGATCGCGTTTACGGCCCCGATCACCCGCGACGGCCCCGGCTGGCGGGCCGACATCGATCTGCCCCCGGGCGTGACCGCTGGGGATGTGATCGAGCGCCGGGACCGGCTCGCCGCCGGCCTCACCCGCCCCCTCGGCTGCGTCTGGCCCGAAGGGCAACCGGAGGTGCACCCGGGCCGGCTGCTGCTCTGGGTGGGCGATCAGGACATGGCCGCCACCCCGCCCAAGCCGTGGCCGCTACTCAAGGCGTCCGGAGCGTTCGATCTGGGGCGGCCGGTGCCGTTCGGCACCGACCCACGCGGCCGGATCATCTCCATCGAGATGCCCTACACCAACCTGCTCATCGGCTCGATTCCCGGCTACGGCAAGACCGCCGCCACCCAAGTGCCCATGCTCGCCGCCTCCCTAGACCCCTACGCGGAGCTCTGGTGCTTCGACTTCAAGGGCACCGGCGGCCTCGACCCCCTCGAAAAGGTGTCCGCCCGCTACGCCTCCGGGCAGGACGACGACACCGCCGAAGAAGGGCTGTTGGCGCTGCGGGAGCTGCGCAAGGAATGCCAGCGCCGCGCCGCCGTCATCAAGGGCCTCCCCAAGACCGTGTGCCCGGACAACAAGGTCACCCCGGAACTGGCCCGCCGCAAGAAGCTGGGCCTGCACTGGCTCGTCGTCGCCCTGGACGAGGTGCAGGAACTGTTCTCGCATCCGGAGTTCGGCAAGGAAGCCGGGGAACTGGCCGAGAAGGTCATCAAGCTGGGCCGCGCCCTCGGCGTGATCCTGGTCGTGGCCACGCAGCGGCCGGACGCCAAGAGCCTGCCGACCGGAGTCAGCGCGAACGCGGGTACGCGGTTCTGCCTGCGAGTCATGGGCCAGATCGAGAACGACATGATCCTCGGCACCAGCGCGTACAAGAACGGCATCCGGGCGACCATGTTCGCCAAGAAAGACAAGGGCGTCGGCTACCTCGTCGGCGCCGCCGACGACGCCCAGATCGTGCGCACCTTCTACGTCGACGGCCCTACTGCCGAGAAGATCACCGACCGGGCACGCGCCCTACGCGAGGCGGCTGGGACGCTGACCGGCCACGCCATCGGGCAGACCACCCCGACCCCGGCGGCCCGACGAGACACCCTGCTTGACGACATCCTCACCGTCGTCCCGGCGACGGAGCCGAAGGTGTGGGCCGAGACGCTCACCGAGCGCCTGGCCGACCTCAACCCCGAGGCGTACGGCGACCTCACCCGCGACCAGTTGACCGCCGCGCTCAAGCCCTACGGCATCACCACCGGGCAGGTATGGGGCACCGACCCCGTCACAGGCAAGGGCGCCAACCGGCGCGGCATCGAACGCGCCGACATCACGGACGCAGTCGCGGAGCGTAACAAGCGACGCGGAGACAAAGCCGCCTAACCCGGACAGCGAGCCGGTGCTAGGTCTAGCGGCACCCCCCGCTAGACCTAGCACCCCCGCTAGCAACCCATCCGATACATGGCCAGCGCCCTAACAACTAGCGGCGCCAGCCCTCCGCACCCTCAAAACGGCTCGTGGAGGCGTTTCGTGACCACCATCGCCCTGCTCGCTAGCCTCGCCATCCTTGGTTACGCATTGTGTTACCTGGCCGTGTGTGCGGCCTCGCCGTGGGGGCGCTGCCGCCGCTGCCACGGCCGGCGCTACCACCGCACCGCGATTGGCACCCGCCGCGACTGCCGCCGCTGCGACGGCACCGGCATCCGCGTCCGCCTCGGCCGCCGCCTCATCGACTACATCCGCGCCGAGTACCGGGCAGGTCACCAGTGACCGCCCGACGTATCCAGCGCCGCCGCACAGCCGGGTGGCGGATGCCCGCTGGTGCCATCTACGTCGGCCGCCCTACCCGCTGGGGCAACCGCTTCGGCCAGGACCGCACCACTGAGAGCAGGGCCGGCGCTGTCCACCTGTTCCGCCTGTGGGTCGCCGACCACCCGGAGTACGCCGACGCCGTCCGCGCCGAGCTGGCCGGCAAGACCCTCGCATGCTGGTGCCCGCTCGACCAGCCCTGCCACGCCGACGAACTGCTGCGCATCGCCAACGAGGTGGCCCAATGACCCGCCGCAACGACCACACCTCGTGGTGCGGACGAGACCACCGCTGCAACCTCGGCGAACACCGCTCGCAAGAGATCGTGGTCGACCTGCCCGGCCACGCCCGCGCCGTCCTCGTGCGCGTGCGCACCGCCAGCGGCAGAGAGCACGCCGAGATCCGCGTACGCGTCGCCCTGGCCGACGTCGACCCGGCCGCGCGCCGCCAGCTCGGCACCCTGCTCGCCGGTTTGCGCAACGTGGTGACCCGCGCCGCCGCGGTTCGCCGGCCGCGCCCCGGCCGCGCCGCCGCCTGACTTGCCTTTTCCCGCCTCACGACAGGAGTACGCCATCGTGACCCGACCGCCCGCGCATGACCATGCCGCCGAGCAGGCCGTGATCGGCGCTGCGCTGCTCAACCCGTCCGTCGTCGCCGACCTCGCCTCGACGCTTACCCCGGCCGACTTCCACCGGCCCGCGCACGGCCGGTTGTGGGAAACGCTCTGCGCGATGCACGCCGCCGGGGAACCGGTCGACCCGATCGCCCTGGCCGCTCGACTCGCCGCAACCGGTGACTTGACCAAGGTCGGCGGTGCCCCGTACCTGCACACCCTGATCGCCGCCGTACCGACCACGGCGAACGCGGGCCACTACGCGCGGATCGTCGCCGACCACGCCTGCCGGCGCCAGGTCGCCGACCTCGGCGCCTACTTCGCCGAGAAAGCCGACCAGGGCGCCGACGTCACCGACATCCTCGCCACCGGCCGGGCGATGCTCGACCACGCCGCCACCGCCACCCAGTGGGCGCCGCTGATCCCGCTCGGCGACCGCCGACACCTTCCCGAATTTCCGGCCTACGTGCTGCCCGATTGGGTCGCCGAGCACGTTTACGCCGTCGCCGAGTTCACCCAAACCCCGGTCGACCTGGCCGGCTGCATCGCCCTCGCCGCCCTGTCCACCGCCGCCGGGGGCCGCGCCGAAGTGGAGGTACGCGGCTCGTGGCGGGAACCCACGAACCTGTTCACCGTCGTCGTCCTACCGCCCGGCTCCCGCAAATCAGCTGTGTTCGCCGCGATGACCGGCCCGCTGCTCGCCGCTGAGAAAACGCTTGTCGAGCGCACCAAACCGGCGATTGTGGAAGCCGAGTTGGCCGCACGCGTCGCCGGCAAAGCGGCGGAGAAAGCCGCCATCGCCGCCGCGAACGCCGACGCGTCCGGCCGAGACACGCTGCTCGCTGAAGCGACCGCCGCCGCGATGAACGCCGACGCCGTAACCGTCCCCGTCCTACCGCAGCTGGTCGCCGACGACGTCACCAGCGAGGAAGCCGCCTCACTGCTCGCCGAGCAAGGCGGACGCCTCGCCGTCCTCTCCCCCGAAGGCGGCATCTTCGCCACCATCGCCGGCCGCTACTCCGGCACCCCCAACCTTGAGGTCTTCCTCAAGGGCCACGCCGGAGACATGCTGCGCGTCAACCGCCGCTCCCGCGCCCCCGAACACGTCGAACACCCCGCCCTCACCCTCGGCCTAGCCGTACAACCCGACGTACTACGCGACATCGCCGACATGCCCGGCTTCCGCGGCAAGGGCCTCCTGGCCCGCATCCTGTTCAGCCTGCCCGAAAACACCGTGGGACGACGAAAGATCGGCGCCGACCCGGTACCCGAACCCATCGCCACCGCCTACGCCGCCAACCTCGGTGCCCTGGTCGCCAGCCTCGCCGAATGGACCGACCCCGCTGTACTCCCCCTCACCCCCGACGCCAACGATCGAGTGATGGACATCGAACGGGCCGTTGAGCCACGCCTCGCCCCCGGCGGCCCGTGGGGACATATCGTGGACTGGGGCAGCAAGTACACCGGCGCAGTGGTCCGCATCGCCGGGCTAATCCACCTCGCCGAGCATCTGCGCGACGGCTGGGGCAAGCCGGTCACGGCTGAGACTGTTGAGCGGGCCGCCCTACTCGGCGAATACTTCGCCGCTCACGCCCTAGCCGCGTTCGACGACATGGGCGCCGACAAGAGCACTCGGTACGCCCGACACGTACTCGCCTGGATCGAACGCACCGACTCCACTACCTTCACCAAGAAGGAGCTGTACCGAGCCGTCCGCAGCCAAATCCCCACCGCCGCCGAGCTCGACCCCGTCCTGTCCCTACTGGAAATCCACGGATACGTGCGCCAACTCGACCCACCGGCCCGCACCGGCGCCGGACGGCCCCCGTCGCCCGCGTTCCTCGTCCACCCAGACGTGCACCAGAGCGCCGACACCATCCACGCCCTACCCGCGACGACAGGCCGCAGACCCGCGTGACCCACTGGCCTAAATGGCCGCAATGGCAGAAACCCCGCGCGGTCGGGGTTTCTGCCATTCTCACCATTTAAACCAGCGCCGTCGCTCGGCGTGGCCCAGCTACTGTCTTCCGCGTGGACCGGCATCGGCTGATCGTTTTACTGACGGGCAAGGGCAACCCCGACGCGCTGTGCCGAGACGCGCTCGATCGTGGCGCGAACTTCACCATCGCGGCTGGTGCCCTGCCAGCAAGCCACTACGCCCGCATCTACGACCGCCGGGAGCGGCACTGCCGACAGCATGGGATTGCCACGCTCGGCTTCGGTCGAGGCGTCGAACGCCTGCATGACGCGACGGATCAGCCTGTGCGCCTGGGCTGGGTCGAGGGCAAAGACCCGAACTACCACTTCCAACTCTTCTTCACCGACGACCTGTCTGCCGTTGTTGCCTGCATCGGAATTGACCAGCGCTTCAGGCACTTCAACGAGACGACCGGCCAGGGCTGACCTCCTCGTCCCGAAAGGAACGATCTAGGGCTGATGAGCTGCGGTGGAGGCGCTTCTAACGGCTAGCGCAGGACGCTGCCGTACTAGCTGGTCCGGCAGCGTCCGTCGCCGTCGTCACCCAGATAGTCACTCAGGTTGCCGACAACGTCCTCATTGCGTGGCGTGGCGGGAGGGGGTTTGTCGGCTCGACGCCTTATTCTTCTCGTTGGTGTGGTTCGACATCGCTCTTCCTCGGCGGCGGCCCTGGGCGTCCCCGGATGGCGGTCGACCCCTGCGGGTTCCCGTAGGCGGTCGCCGAGCAAGGGAGAATGATGCCCGAGTCACCCGAAGAGGGAGAGCGTGTCCGCGTCCTCGAACGACTGGCCAGTGTCTGCGATGTCATCGCTGTTGTGTTGGTGATGATGGGCGACGAGGAGCCGGCCGGGCTGGCGCAACTCCTCGCCCTCACCCTGCGGCTTGCTGACATCTGCTGTCGGGCGGATAGCAAGCTGTAGGACCTGGAGAGGGGCGTCGCTGCCAGCGGCGTTCCTCTCCCCCACTTCATCCGTAACTACACCTACCAAGTTACTGCGTTGCACTCTACTTTTGCGCCGTGACACGCGCTACTAGGACCGCCAGAATCAACCAAGGAACTCTGGATGGCTTCCAGTAGTCCTCTGACTTGGTCAAGGTCTCTCTGATCCGCCCCCATCAAGAACTACTTGGCAGTGCGTTCGGCGCGGATGATGGCGTGAGTGCGTCGGAGGCCGTGGTGGGGATGCGGCGCGTGCACTCGGGCAGGCCCCCGCCTGCCGGCAACGCCGGCCCGTGGGGTCGCAGAGGCTCCGAGGTCAAGGGCGGCCCGCAGGGCCCGCGTAGCGACGCGAAGCGCCCTTGAGGTCGAAGGGGCGGCCCCGCATCCTCCGCGCCGCATCCCCACCACGGCCGGCGGCAACCCGCCCTCCGGCGCGGCGGTGCGACGACCGCGCGCCCCGGCCGGCTGCCGGCCCGCAAACCTTGACCCACACTCGGCGCTACCGTCTGTGGCGGCCCACCGGGCTTCCCGCTTTCCGCGCCTGCCGCCGGGCGGGTTGCGTGGCCGGAGTCGGAGCGCCAGCGGAGCGACGGACGCGCGCCCTGGCGGCGGCGTGTGCGGCCCGTTCAGGGCCGCCTTGAGGAGGTACAGAAAGTTTCAACCACATCAGTTACCTTCGGGCGGGAGATTACAGACGGTCACCACACCACGCCGCATCTCGGATCCATCTCCCTGGCCGGCCGTGGAGCTATTCGTGGCGCGAAATGCCGGCCAATAGAGAAACCAGGGATGGCCGGAGTAAGAGTTTGTGCAGCCAGAGAAGCTGGTGAAGCCAGGGATCGGCACGTGAATGCCACTTCTAATCCCAAGGCCGCAGGTTCGAATCCTGCCGGGCGCACCACCGTTACCGCAGGTCAGCGGCTTTCCGCTCCCGGTCCTAGCGATCATCACGGCTCCCGTACAGCCATTCGTACAGCCAAGTCACCCGAAGAGGTGCTTGGCGGCGTCGTCCACGGCCGCCCGCTCGATCGCCGGCAGGCCGTGCGCGTGGGTATTCATCGTCAGCCCGATCTGTCTGTGCCCAGCACCTTCATCACGGTCTGGGGCGAGGCACCGAACGTGATCCTGCCACCGCTCCCCCGCCGTCAACCGGCCCGCGGCTTGCTGCCGACGGTGCGCGCGGAAGGAGGACGAGAGTCTGCGCCGGCACCGGAACAGCCCGCCGGGACCGCTCCGTCTTGGGTGCCACGATCTGCAACCTGCCCTCGGCACGCTGGAGGTGTGCCGAACAGTCAGGGTGCCGGCGTCGAAGTCGATGTCCGACCCGGCGAGCCCGAGAACTAGGTCGGCAGCTCGACCCGCATCCCGCGCCAGGGTCTTGACCATCCTCCGGCTGTAACACAAGATGTCACGACAAGGAGGGGTGATGGCGGCGAACAGTCGGTTGACGATCGCGACGCATGCACTGGCGTGGCTCGCGCTGGCGCAGCGACGTGGTCAGGAGGTGCTGACCTCGGACCAGATCGCCGCCAGCGTCAACACCAACCCCGTGATCATCCGACGTAGCCTCGGAGACCTGCGGCGAGCCGGGCTGGTAACGGTTCGTCACGGTGCCGGCGCCGGCTGGAGCCTGGCCCGCCCGCCCGAGGAGATCACCCTGCGCCAGGTGTACGACGCGGTAGCAGCGGAGCCGCCGTTCGGTCTGCACCACACCGAGCCCAACCTGAAGTGTCCGGTCGGCCGGGGCATCCGGCCCGCCCTGAGCGCGGTCTACGTCCGGGTCGAGCAGGCCATGCAGCAGGAACTGGCGACCACGTCCATTGCCGACGTGCTTCGCGAGAGCTTGATGAGGTAGTTGTGCGCTGCGGTGGCTGACGCCACCGCAGCGCGGCCATTACTGTAACTAGAATTGTTACACCAGACAGCGAGGAGCATCTGTGGGAACCGTACGGTGTCCGGTGGTGGAACTACGGCAGTACACCCTGCATCCGGGGCAGCGCGACGTGCTGATCGACCTGTTCGACCGGGAGTTCGTCGAGCCCCAGGAGGCGGCAGGCATGACCGTCCTGGGGCAGTTCCGCGACCTCGACGACCCCGACCGGTTCGTGTGGCTCCGGGGTTTCGACGACATGCCGCGCCGCGCGGAGGCGCTGGCGAGCTTTTACGGCGGACCGGTCTGGCAGGCGCATCGCGACGAGGCGAACGCGACAATGGTCGACTCTGACGATGTCCTGCTGCTGCGGCCAGCCTCTGCGCGGGGCGGGTTCCCGGCGCCGGTCGACGCCCGGCCAGCCCTCGACTCGGCGGGGTCGGCACCGTCGCTCGTACTCGCCACGATCTGGCACGGTGTCGGCCCCTTCGATACCGCGTTCGTCGAGTTCTTTGAGCGGCGGGTCCGGCCGCTACTCGCCGAGAGCGGCGGTGAGCCACTGGCGTATCTACATTCGGACCATTCCGCGAACACCTTCCCGGCGCTGCCGGTACGAACCGGCGAGGAGGTCTTCGTGTGGTTCGCGCGGTTCGCCGACGAAGGTCGGTCCGATGAGTACCTGGAGCGCCTGCACCATTCGGAACGCTGGTCCGAGGAGGTGCTGCCCGCCCTGTCACGCTGGGTTGAGACGTCACAACGACTGCGCCTTGCCCCCACCGAGCGGTCGCTGCTGCGGTGAGCGGCTGTCACGGTCGGTCGGCGGTGCCCCAGCTCTGCCGGAGCAGGGCCAACAGGCCGTGACCGTCCTCGATTCGCGCGTCCGGTTCCGCCTCGGCGTGGGCGGACTCCCGGTCGGTACGCGGGGAGCGCATCAGGATCGCCGCCTGCGCTCCGGCCCGGCGGGCGCAGGCGATGTCACGGTGGAGGCTGTCGCCGACGAACCAGCACCGGTCGATCGGCACGCCGATGGCGTCAGCCGCTAGCAGCGCCAACCTCGGATTGGGTTTGCGCAGGCCGGCTTCGTCGCTGTAGAACTCGGCGGCGAACAGGCCGGACAGGCCGGCGGCGGCGAGGAAATCGCGGTGCGCCGCACCGCAGAGCGCGTTGCTGACCACCGCCATCGGCAGGCCCACCTCGGCGGCAGCGTGCAGGGCCGCGGAGATCCCCGGCCGCACCGACCACCCGGCACGCCAGTTCCAGGCGTACGCCAGCGGCGTCGCCTCCCGCTCCACCGCCTCCCGGGCGTCCCGGGGCCAGCTTCGGGTCACGAACTCCGCCCACACCTGGGCGTGTGACAGCTCGACGGGCTCGGCCGACCTGCCCTCGGCGTCGCGCCAGCGGGCGTACGCCCGGTCCCCCGCCTCGAGGTCCGCGGCGATCCGCTCGGCCGGGACCGCACCGGCGACCAGTTCGGACAGTCGGTGCACCAGATCCGGCGGAGCCGGTGGTTGCGGCGGGGCGTCGGCCAGGACGCCACCGAAGTCCAGCAGAAGCGCGCCAGGCGGTCGGAGCATTACGCCATCCTCCCGCATCCGCGGTGACGACGGCAGAGGTCGGCCCGACGGCGTCCCGCCGGGCGGAACCGTCGTCCGGCGGCGTTCGCGGTGAGAACAGCTAGCCGGCTGCGAGCAGATGTGCTATTTCTTCGCCCACCTGCACGCCGAACGATTCGGTGACTGGTCCGACACCGGATCGGGGATCTCCCGGGAGTCGGTCAGCAACCCCACCGGCTGGCCGCCCGAGGACTGACGCCGCTGTCATGAGTGGTCTCAGGGGCGTTGCCGCGCGTCCCGCCACGCGCTGCCGTCGAGCGCTCCCTCGACGTGGTCCGGCAGGCCCACGCCGATTGCGGCATGTTGTGCCATCCATCGCGGGGATACGGCAGTTTGCGGCACGTGGAGGCGGACGGACCGGCGGACGGACGGACCGACCCGGCGGACGGACCGACCCGGCGGACGGGTAACCCTGGCGGGCGGGGCGGCGGCCGTGGGGAGCGGCCGCCGCCCCGCGGTGCCCCGGGCCGGGCACCGCCGCCGACCCGCGTCGCGGGAACGACCCGGGGGGTGTCGTCGTCCGCGCGACGCGGCCGGCCGGCGCCGGGCGGGCGGAGGG
>NZ_SMJY01000082.1:0-23895 GCF_004348355.1 Micromonospora sp. KC721
CGCCCGGCCCGGCCCAGGACGCCCGCACCCCCGGCGGCCTGCCGGTACGGGTACGTCAGGCGCACATCGCCCCGCAGCTGAAGGACAGCGCCGGCCCCGCCGGCGAGCCCGAACCCACGGCGGAGGAGCCCCGGTCACCCGAGCAGGTACGCCGCACGATGGCTTCGTACCAGAGCGGGACGCGCGCCGGCCGCGCCGAGGCCGAGCGACTCCTCGACGAGCCCGACCCGAACGGGTCGGCGGCAACCTGATCCAACACTGCCAGAAAGAGGAAACGGGAAGTGGTACAGCACAGATCGACCAATGATCTGGCCTGGTTGCTGGACGAACTGGTCGGACGGGTGCAGCAGGCCCGGCACGCGATCGTTCTGTCCGTGGACGGGCTGCTCGTCGCCTCCTCCACCGGGCTGAGCAACGGCGACGGGGAGCACCTGGCGGCGATCGCCTCCGGGATCCAGAGCCTGGCGAAGGGTGCCGGCAAGCGGTTCGGCGGCGGCAGCGTACGGCAGAGCATCATCGAGATGGAGTCGGCGTTCTTGTTCGTCACCGCCGCGGGGCACGGCGCGTGCCTGGCGGTCCTGGCCACGGAGGACGCCGACGTCGGTCTGATCGCCTACGAGATGGCCACACTGGTGGTCCGGGTCGGCAAGTTCCTGGAGTCCCCGGCGCGGTCCGCACAGCCCATCGGAGGGTAGGGGTGGCCATGCCGGATTCGGAGCCACTGTGGGTGGACGACGCGGCCGGACCGGTCGTGCGGCCCTACGCGATGACCAGGGGCCGCGCGGCGGCGCAGAACCGCTTCAACGTGATTTCGCAGGTGGTCGCCGCGCAGCCGGCGCCGGCGTTGGAGGTGGGGATCGGGCCGGAGCACATCGCCATCGTCAACCTCTGCCAACGCCCCCTGGCGCTGGCAGAGGTCGCCGCTCACCTCGGTCTTCCCCTGGGAACGATCCGTGTTCTCCTCGACGATCTGCTGGCACGGCGGCTCGTCAAGGTCATCGAGCCCAAGCCGCACACCACCCTCCCCGACGACAGCGTATTCGAGGCACTGATCAATGGAATCCGGGCACTCTGAGGGCGAGGGCGGCACCGCCCTCCCGACAGCTACCAAAATCCTCATAGCCGGCGGCTTCGGCGTCGGCAAGACCACCCTGGTCGGTTCCGTCAGTGAGACGGCACCGCTGCGCACCGAGGAGATCCTCTCCGAGAAGGGCATCGGCGTCGACGACCTCGCCGGCGTCGAGTCGAAGTCGACCACCACGGTGGCGATGGACTTCGGTCGGATCAGCTTCGGCGAGGACCTGGTGCTGTATCTGTTCGGCACCCCCGGGCAGGACAGGTTCTGGTTCGTCTGGGACGAGCTGGCCCACGGCGCCCTCGGCGCGGTCGTGCTGGCCGACACCCGGCGACTGGCCGACTGTTTCCCGTCGGTGGACTACTTCGAGCGGCACCATCTGCCGTTCATCGTCGCGGTGAACTGCTTCGACGAGGCCCGCCGGTACAGCCTCGACGAGGTGAAGCTGGCCTTGAGCATCGACCCGGACGTGCCGGTGATGCTGTGCGACGCCCGGCAGCGGGAGTCCTCGAAGGACGTGCTCATCACCCTGATCGAGCACGTCCGCAAGTCGCGCAGCCGGGCCGGCGACCCGCAACCCGCCGGTTCCTGAGACGTCCGGAGCGGACCCGCCGGCATCGTGCGGGAGGGCCGCGTCTGTGCGACCAGCACGGCGCCGAGGACGATCAGGCCGCCCACGGCCTGCACGGCGGTGAGGCGTTCGTCGACGAGCAGCCAGCCGAGTGCGGTCGCGACGAGAGGACTGAGCAGGCCGAGAAACGTCACCTCGGTCGGGGACAGGGCCCGGATGCCACGGAACCACAGCGGGTAGGCGAGCATCGCGCCGGCTACGCCGAGGTACGCGTAGCCCGCGAGGTTGGCGGGAGTCACCGTGGCGGGTGGGGCTCCCTCGAGGACGAGGGCGACCGGCGCCAGCAGCAGGCCACCGGCGACGAGCTGCCAGCTCGTGGTGGCCAGAACCGGCGCCGGCGACGGCCACCTCTTGCTGAGCACCACGCCGAGGGCCATGCACGCCGCCCCGCCGAGAGCGGCCACCACGCCCACGGCGTCCAGTCGCGCCTCGGCCCGCAGCACGAGCAGGCCGACCCCGACCAGGCCCGCGAGGCCAGCGGTCAGGGTACGCCGGGACAGGGGCAGTCCGAGCAGGCCCGCGGCCAGGCTGGCGACGAGCAGCGGCTGGATCGCTCCGACGGTCGCGGCGACGCCGCCCGGCAGCCGGTACGCGGCGACGAACAGCAGGGCGAAGAACGCCCCGATGTTGAGCGCTCCGAGGACGAGGGCCCGCCACCACCATGCCCCGGTCGGTAGCCGCCGGGTCAACGCGAGGAGAACGAGGCCGGCGGGCAGGGCCCGCGCCACGCCCGCCAGCAGGGGTCGTTCCGGCGGCAGGAGCGCGGTGGTGACCAGGTAGGTGCTCCCCCACACCAGCGGCGCCACCGAGGTCAGAAGAAGAACGCCGACACGTTTGCTTAGCACTAAGCCAATTTATCTCAGCACTAAGACATCTGACGGAGAGGTGAATTATCTCACCGCTAAGACATCGTGTAGCGTGGTGGGGTGGCAGATCACGTCGACCATGTGCTCGACCAGTGGAAGACACAGCGACCGGATCTCGACGTGTCCCCAATGGCCGTCCTGGGGCGGCTGTCCCGCCTGTCCCGGCTCGTCGGCGCCGAACTGCACCGGACATTCGCCCGGCACGGGCTCGACGCCGCATCCTTCGACGTCCTCGCCACCCTCCGGCGGAGCCCGCCACCGCACCGGCTTACCCCCACCGAACTGATGCGGGACGCGATGGTCACCTCGGGAGCGGTGACCCAGCGCCTCGACCGGCTGGAAGCGCGGGGGCTGGTGACCCGCACGCCGAGCGAGCAGGACCGCCGGGCGGTGACGGTCGCTCTCACCAACGAGGGCATGGCCCTCGTCGAACAGGTCCTGCCCGACCACGTCGCCACCGAGCACCGGCTGCTGGCCGCGCTGCCCCCCACCGACCGCGCGGCCCTGGCCGGTCTGCTTCGGGACCTGCTGGAGTCGCTCGGCGACACCCGCTGAACCCACCAACCGGCACCGGACCATCCGGCGACCGCCGCACCTCTCGGCTTTCCCGGCCCCGAGGGCGCGGTCAGCACCTCGGCGACCCCGGCCAGCCCTCCGCACACACCTAGCCCCGGGCTTCGGGCTCCCGGTCGACCGGCGTCCCCGGCTCGGCGGCAACGAGGACGACATGCAGGTTGCGGGGACCGTGGACGCCCTCGACCCGGCTGAGTTCGATGTCGCTGGTGGCGGAGGGTCCGCTGACCCAGGTCAGGGGCCGACCCGGATCGACGCGGGCGAGGGCGTCCGGCACGGTGGCGACGACCTGGTCGGCGCGGAGCACGCAGACGTGCACGTCGGGCAGCAGGGTGATGAGCCGGCGGCCCTGGTCAGCAGCCGCGTCGAGCACGATGGTGCCGGTTTCGGCGACCGCCACCGCCGCCCCGGTGACCACCCCGTCGGCGGCGGCGACCACGTCGACGCCGAGGTCGTCGTCCGGTACCGCGGTGACGCTGTCGGGCAGCCAGTGCCGGGGCAGTCCGGGCGGCACCACGACCCGTCGACCGCCGAGCACCGCGTCGACGGTGCGGGCGACGTCGGCGTCGGCGCACCGGTGCACGGTGGCCCGGTAGTCGGTGAGCCGCTCCACGAACAGGTCGAGGTCGACGACGGCCGACCCGGGGCCACGGTAGTCCCGCGCCACCTCGGCCGGCGCCGGCACCGGCCCGCCGAGGGCGGCCCGCAGGCGGCCGAGGATCACCTCCCGTGCGCTCACCGCTCGGCCCACCACTGGCGGAAGGTCTGCCGTGGCGGCTCCGGCAGGTCGCGGCTGGCGGTCCAGCCGGACAGCGGCGGCGGCAGGCCGCGCCCCCGCCGGCCGGCGAGCCGGCCCAGCCGCGCGGCGCGCTGCGCGGCCGCGTACAGGGCCGGATGGTCCATCGTGTACGCGGCGGCGGCCATCGCCGTCGCCTCGGCCTTCGGGTGGGGCGCCTGGCCGCGCAGGTGGACCAGGATGGACGGAATGTCGATCATCACCGGGCAGGCGTCGTAGCAGGCACCGCAGAGCGACGACGCGTACGGCAGGGAGGCATTGTCCGCCACGCCGGTGAGCTGCGGGGAGAGCACCGCGCCGATCGGCCCCGGATAGACCGACCCGTACGCGTGCCCGCCGGTGCGTTCGTACACCGGGCAGACGTTCAGGCAGGCCGAGCAGCGGATGCAGTGCAGCGCCTGCCGGCCGACCGGGTCGGCCAGCACCGCGCTGCGCCCGTTGTCGAGCAGCACCAGGTGGAACGCCTGCGGCCCGTCGCCCGGGGTGATGCCGGTCCACATCGAGGTGTAGGGGTTCATCCGCTCCCCGGTGGACGCCCGGGGCAGCAACTGGAGGAAGACCTCCAGGTCCCGCCAGGTGGGGATGACTTTCTCGATGCCCATCACGGTGATCAGGGTCTCCGGCAGGGTGAGGCACATCCGCCCGTTGCCCTCCGACTCGACCACCGCGAGGGTGCCGGTCTCGGCGACGGCGAAGTTCGCCCCGGAGACGGCCACCCGGGTACTCAGGAACGTCTGGCGCAGGTGCCGCCGCGCGGCGGCGGCCAGGGCCGCCGGCTCGTCGGTGAGCGCCCGGTCCACGCCCGGCATCGCCCGCAGGAAGATCTCCCGGATCTCCGAGCGGTTGCGGTGGATCGCCGGCACCAGGATGTGGCTGGGCCGGTCGTCGCCGAGCTGCACGATCAGCTCGGCGAGGTCGGTCTCGACCGGTTCGATCCCGGCGGCCTCCAGAGCCTCGTTGAGGCCGATCTCCTGGGTGGCCATCGACTTGACCTTCATCACCCGGTCCGCGCCGGTGGCCCGGACCAGGTCGGTGACGATCCGGTTTGCCTGCACCGCGTCAGCCGCCCAGTGCACCGTGCCGCCGGCCGCGGTCACCGCCGCCTCCAGCTGTTCCAGCAACTCGGGCAGTCGGGCCATGGTGTCGGTCTTGATGGCCCGACCCGCGGCCCGCAGTCCCGGCCAGTCCGGCACCTCACCGATCACCGCCGCCGACCGACCCCGGATGGTGGCGGTGGCGTGGCCGAGGTTGCGGCGCAGCTGGGCGTCCGCCAGCGCCCGCCGGGCGGCGGCGGGGAACGGCTCGGTGCCGCGTAGGTGCCCCACACCGGGCGGCGCGGTGGCCGGCATGCCGAGGAAGGACCGGGTCATCTCGTACCTCCCGTGGTCGGTGCCGGGGCGTCGGCGGGGACGGCTTCGGTGCTGGCCAGGATCTCGGCCAGGTGCACCGTCCGGACCCCGGCGCGCAGCCGGGACAGACCGCCGCCGATGTGCATCAGGCAGGAGGCGTCCCCGGCGGTGCACACGTCGGCCCGGGTGGCGAGCACGTGACGCATCTTGTCGGCGAGCATCGCGGTGGAGGTGTCGGCGTTCTTCACCGCGAACGTGCCGCCGAAGCCGCAGCACTGCTCCGCCTGCGGCAACTCCACCAGGTCCAGCCCACGCACCGCGCGCAGCAGCCGCAACGGCCGGTCCCCCACCCGCAGCATCCGCAGCGAGTGGCAGGTCGGGTGGTACGTCACCCGGTGCGGGTAGTACGCGCCCACGTCGGTCACCCCGAGCACGTCCACCAGGAACTCCGACAGCTCGTACGTGCGGGCGGCGACGTCCTCGGCCCGCCCCGCCAGCCGCTCGTCCCCCGCGCCCCGGGCCACCGTGGCGTGCTGGTGGCGCACCGACCCCACGCAGGAGCCGGACGGGGCCACCACCACGTCGTACGGGGCGAAGACCCGCACGTGTCGGCGCACCAGCCGCAGCGCGTCACCCGGATAGCCGGTGTTGACGTGCATCTGCCCGCAGCAGGTCTGCCCCTCGGGGAAGACGACCTCGTGACCGAGGCGCTCCAGCAGCCGTACCGTCGCGATCGCCGCCTGCGGGAACAGGGTGTCGGCCAGGCACGTCACGAACAACGCGACCCGCATCATCCACCACCCATCCGCTGTTCGGCGGCCTGCCAGGCCGGCTGGTCGCCCCGCGGCTCGTACCGGACGAGGCGCTGGGTCTCGCGCAGCAGGGACCGCAGGGCCGCCAGGTCACCGCCGACCACACCGGCGGCGCGGGCCTGTACCAGGATGTTACCGAGCGCGGTGGCCTCGACCGGCCCGGCGATCACCGGTAGTCCGCAGGCGTCGGCCGTCAACTGGCAGAGCAGCTCGTTGCGGGCGCCGCCGCCGACGACGTGCACGGCCTCGACGTCCCGGCCGGAGAGCTGTTGGGCCTGGCGCACCGCCCGCCGGTGGGCCAGCGCCAGGCTGTCGATGACGCATCGTACGGTGGCGGCCCGGCTGTCGGGCACCGGCTCGCCGGCGCGCCCACAGGCGTCGGCGATGCGGGCCGGCATGTCGCCGGGGGGCAGGAACACCGGGTCGTCCAGGTCGACGACGCGGCGCAGGGCCGGTTCCCCGGCGGCCTGCCGCACCAGCTCGGGCAGGTCGGTGGTGCCCCAGGCACGCAGCGACTCCTGCAGCGGCCACAGACCCATCACGTTGCGCAGGTAGCGGATGGTGCCGTCGACGCCGGACTCGTTGGTGAAGTTGGCCCGCCGGCTCGCCTCGGTGAGCACCGGAGCGTCCAGTTCGACCCCGACCAGGGACCAGGTGCCGCAGGAGATGTAGGCGAACCGCTCCCCCGCTGCCGGCACACCGGCGACGGCGGACGCGGTGTCGTGGGAGCCGACCGCCACCACCTCGGGCGCGCCGGGCAGGCCCAGGTCGGGTCGGACCGGGCCGACCCGGGTGCCCGGGTCGTGCAGTGGCGGGAACAGGTCGGCCGGGATGCCCGCGTCGGCCATCAGTTCGGTGGCCCAGGCCCGCCGCCGCAGGTCGTACAGCTGGGTGGTGGAGGCGTTGGTGCGCTCGGCGCCGATCCGCCCGGTGAGCCAGTACGTGATCAGGTCCGGGATGAGCAGCAGCCGGTCGGCGGCGGCCAGTTGCGGCGTACCGGCCGCCGCGACCAACTGGTAGAGGGTGTTGAACGGCAGCTGTTGCAGCCCGGTGGTGGCGTAGAGCCGTTCCGGGCCGAGTTGCCGCGCCACCTGGTCGGCCACCTGGTCGGTACGCGCGTCGCGGTAGTGCACCGGGTTGCCGAGCAGCGCCCCGGCGCTGTCGAGCAGCCCGTAGTCGACGGCCCAGGAGTCGACGCCGACGCTGGCCACCGGACCGGCGGCCCGCAGGCCGGTCTGCACGCCGTGCCACAGGCGCAGGATGTCCCAGTGCAGGGTGTCGCCGACCCGGACCGGCTCGTTGGTGAAGCGGTGCGCCTCGGCCAACTCCATCCGGTCACCGTCGACGTGCCCGACCATCACCCGGCCGCTGGACGCCCCCAGGTCGACGGCGGCGACCGTGACCGCGCCGCTCACCGCGTACCGTGCCGGTCACTCATCGGACTCCCCTGTCTGTCATGGCTGGTTCCGCCGAGCTGCCGGTCAGCGGAGGAAGGCCGCGGCGACCCCCGCGTCGACCGGGATGTGCAGGCCGGTGGTGTGGGACAGCTCGCCGCCGGTGAGCACGAAGACCGCATTGGCGACGTGCTCGGGCAGCACCTCCCGCTTGAGCAGGGTGCGCTGGGCGTAGAACTCGCCCAGCTTCTCCTCCGGCACGCCGTAGACGGCGGCCCGTTGCGCACCCCAGCCACCGGCGAAGATGCCGGAGCCGCGCACCACACCGTCGGGGTTCACGCCGTTGACCCGGACGCCGTGCCCGCCCAGCTCCGCGGCGAGCAGCCGCACCTGGTGTGCCTGGTCGGCCTTGGCCGCACCGTACGCGACGTTGTTCGGGCCGGCGAACAGGGAGTTCTTGCTGGAGATGTAGACGATGTCCCCGCCCATCCCCTGCTCGATGAGGACCCGGGCGGCCTCCCGCGAGACCAGGAAGGAACCCTTGGCCATGACGTCGTGCTGGATGTCCCAGTCCGTCTCGGTGGTCTCCAGCAGCGACCTGGACAACGACAGTCCGGCGTTGTTGACGACGAGGTCGAGCCCGCCGTAGGCGAGCACCGCCGCGCGGACCGCGGCGGCCACCGCCTCGGCGTCGGTGACGTCGACCGGTACGGCCACCGCGACGTCGTCGCCGCCCAGCTCGCCGGCGACCCGCTCGGCGGCGGCGACGTCCCGGTCGGCGACGACCACGCAGGCGCCTTCGGCGGCGAGCCGGTGAGCGATCGCCCGGCCGATGCCGGAGCCGGCACCGGTGACCAGGGCGATCCGGGTGGCCAGCGGCTTCGGCTTGGGCATCCGGGCGAGTTTGGCCTCCTCCAGCGCCCAGTACTCGATGCGGAACTTCTCCGCCTCGTCGATCGGCGCGTACCGCGACACCGACTCCGCACCGCGCATCACGTTGATCGCGTTGACGTAGAACTCCCCGGCGACCCGGGCGGTCTGCTTGTTGGCCCCGTAGCTGAACATGCCGACGCCGGGGATGAGCACGATCGCCGGGTCGGCGCCGCGCATCGGCGGGCTGTCCGGACCGGCGTGACGCTGGTAGTAGGCGCGGTAGTCGTCCCGGTAGGCGGCGTGCAGCTCCCTGAGCCGGGCGACGGTGTCGGCCAGCGGCGCGGTCGGCGGCAGGTCGAGCACCATCGGACGGACCTTGGTACGCAGGAAGTGGTCCGGGCAGGAGGTGCCGAGCGCCGCGAGCGCGGGGTGCCGCTCGCGGGCGACGAAGTCGAGCACCACGTCGCTGTCGGTGAAGTGCCCGACCTGCGGGCGGTCGGTGCTGGCCAGACCGCGCAACACGGGTGCCAGCGCCGCGGCCCGGGCCCGCCGCCCGGCCGGCGGCAGCGGCTCGTAGCCTTCGACCACCGCGCCGAACGGCTCCGCCCGGCCGCGCTCGTCGAGGTACGCCTGCGCGGTACGGATGATCTCCCGCGAGTGGCGTTCACACTCCTCGCTGGTCGTACCCCACGCGGTGATGCCGTGTCCACCGAGGATGACGCCGATCGCCTGCGGGTTGGCCCGCGCCACGGCGGCGATGTCGAGGCCGAGCTGGAAGCCGGGCCGCCGCCACGGCACCCAGAGCACCCGGTCGCCGAAGATCTCCTTGGTCAGCTCGGGTCCGTCGGCGGCGGTGGCGATGGCGATGCCGGCGTCGGGGTGCAGGTGGTCGACGTGTGGGGCGTCGACCAGTCCGTGCATGGCCGTGTCGATCGACGGCGCGGCCCCGCCCCGCCCGTGCAGGCAGTAGTCGAACGCGGCAACCATCTCGTCCTCCCGGTGGACTCCCGGGTAGACGTCGACCAGGGCACGCAGCCGGTCGAGCCGGAGCACCGCCAGACCTGCCTCGGCGAGGGTGCCGAGGTCGCCGCCGGATCCCTTGACCCACAGCAACTCGACCGGGCCACCGGTCACCGGATCGGTGGTCTCGCCCTTGGCCGAGGTGTTGCCGCCGGCGTAGTTGGTCGTGGTCGGGTCGGCGCCGAGCCGGTTGCTACGGGCGACGAGCGCCTGAACCTCGGAGTGCATGGTTCATGTCCCCTGTCTGCGTTATCGGTGTGCTCAGGCGCCCCAGCCGGCCTGCTGGCCGCCGACGCGTTCGGCGCGGATCTTCTCGAAGTAGCCGGAGCGGGCGTAGGCGGCCATCGGGTCGGGGTCCAGGCCCAGGTCGGCGCGGAGCTCGGCGAGCAGCGGCCGCACGTCGGTGTGGTACGCGTCCATCAGCACCGCGTTGGCGCCGAGCACGTCACCGGCCTGCTGGGCGGCGGCGAGCGCGTCGGCGTCGACCAGCAACGCCTTGGCGGTGGCCTCCTGGACGTTGAGCACCGAGCGGATGATCGCGGGAATCTTCGGCTCGATGTTGTGGCACTGGTCGAGCATGAACGCGATGCCGGCCTCCGGGCGCAGGGCGTCGCCGCGGACGATCTCGTACATGATGCGGAACAGTTGGAACGGGTCCGCGGCACCGACCATCAGGTCGTCGTCGGCGTAGAAGCGGGAGTTGAAGTCGAAGGCCCCCAGCTTCCCGGCCCGTAGCAGGAACGCCACGATGAACTCGATGTTCGTGCCGGGCGCGTGGTGCCCGGTGTCGATGACCACCTGCGCCTTCGGCCCGAGTTCCAGGCAGTGCGCGTACGCGGTGCCCCAGTCGGGCACGTCGGTGGTGTAGAAGGCCGGCTCGAACAGTTTGTACTCCAGCAGCATCCGCTGGTCGTCGCCGAGCCGGTCGTAGGTCTCCCGCAGGGCGGCGGCGAGCCGGTCCTGCCGATTGCGGAAGTCGTCCTGGCCGGGGTAGTTGGTGCCGTCGGAGAACCACAGCTTGAGGTCGCGCGAGCCGGTGGCGTCCATGACGTCCACGCACTCGAGCAGGTGGTCGATCGCCTTGCGGCGCACGCCGGGGTCGGGGTTGGTGACGCTGCCGAGCTTGTAGTCGTTGTCCTGGAAAACGTTGGAGTTGATCGCGCCGAGCCCGACGCCCTGGTCGGCGGCGTAGCTCGCCAGGTCGGCGTAGTCGTCGACGCGGTCCCACGGGATGTGCAGGGCCACCGTCGGCGCCACGCCGGTGAGGCGGTGCACCACGCCCGCGTCGGCGATCTTCTCGTACGGGTTGCGTGGCACGCCTTCCTGGGGGAAGACCTTGAACCGGGTGCCGGAGTTCGCGTACGCCCAGGAGGGGGTCTCGATGCGCTGTGCGCGCAGGGCCTGCGTGACCCGCTCCCGGGTCGGCGTGTCGAGCTGCGTCATGCCTGCTCTCCCTTCTGGGCGGCGAGCTGCGCGTCGAGGTTGAAGACCTCGTCCAGCGGTCGCATGGCCCGGTCCGCGGTCTCGTCGTCAAGGTTGAGGAAGAAGGGCGCCATCTCGGCCTGCCAGCGGGCGTTGACGTCGCGGTCCTGCATCGCCGCCTGGGCCGCCGCGAAGTCGTCGGTGGTCAGCACCCCGACAAGCAGGCCGTCCTCGCGGAGGAACAGCGAGTAGTCGTGCCACCCGCTCTCGGCCAGAGCGGCGAGCATCTCCGGCCAGACCCGCTCGTGACGGGCGCGGTACTCGTCCAGCCGGGTCGGGTCGACCTGGAGGGTGAAGCAGATGCGGGGCATGGCTCTCCCATCGACGGCCCGGTCGGTGCCGGCCACGACGGCGGCACCGACCGGGGGGATGCTCAGAAATTAAACTTGTCGATGTTGCTCTTGTCGAACACCGTGGGCGGGCCGAGGACGACCACCCCGTCCTTGCCGACGGTGAACTCACCGAGCCTGCCGGCGGTGAACCTGTCGCCCTCGGCGCCGCTGATCTGGCCGGAGGCGAGGGCCGCCCCGGCGTACGCGGCGAGGTAGCCGAGGTCGGCCGGGTTCCACAGGGCGAACGCGTCGACGGTGCCGTCCTTGACGTACTCGCGCATCTGGTTGGGGGTGCCCAGGCCGGTCAGCTTGACCTTGCCCTTGTACTGCGAGCCGCTGAGGTAGCGGGCGGCGGCGGCGACACCGACCGTGGTCGGGGAGATGACCCCCTTCAGGTTCGGGTACGCCTGCAGCAGGCCCTGCATCTCCTGGAAGGACTTCTGGTCGTCGTCGTTGCCGTAGGCGACCGTGACCAACTTGACCTTGCCGTACTCCGGCTTCTTCAACTCCTCCTTCATCAGCGCGATCCACGCGTTCTGGTTGGTGGCGTTGGCGGTCGCCGACAGGATGGCGATCTCGCCCTCGCCGCCGATCTGCTCGGAGATGAGCTTGACCTGGTTCTCCGCGATGCCCTGGGCGGTCACCTGGTTGACGAAGACCTGCCGGCACTCCGGCTTGGTGTCCGAGTCGAAGGTCACGATCTTCGCGCCGGCGGCCTTGGCCTGGTTCAGCGCGCCACAGATCGCGTTCGGGTCGTTCGCCGACGTCACGATGACGTCCATGCCCTGCTGGGACAGGGTGTTGATGTAGCTGACCTGGGACGAGGCGCTGGCCTCGGAGGGGCCGACCTCCTTGAACTCGCCCTTGACCTCGGTGACCGCCTCCTTTCCGCCATTGTCCGCGGTGGTGAAGTACGGGTTGTTCACCTGCTTCGGCAGGAAGGCGATCTTGAGACCTTCCTTGATCGGGGCATCCGGGTTCGCGGCGCCGCTGGCCTGGCTGCCGCCGGAGTCGCCGCCGGCGTTGTCGCGGGTGGTGCCGCCACAGGCGGCGGTGCCGAGGAGGAGTGCGGTCAGGGTGAGCGCGGTGGCTCCGAGGCGGAGCCGGAAAAGGGAGTTCATCGACGTCCTTCCGGGGGAGGTGGGGGGAGGGAGACGGTCACGGCGCGGTGACCCGCGTGTGGTGCCGTCGTCGGTGCAGCCGGGCGCGGATGTCCCGGACCGCGTTGGGCAGGACCACGGAGGCGATGAGCAGGGTGCCGGTGACGATCGTCAGCGCGTTGGCGTCGACGTCGGCGAGTTGCAGCGCGTTGCGGACGACACCGAGGAGCAGGACGCCGGCCACCACGCCGAGCAGCCGACCCCGGCCGCCGAAGATGGACACGCCGCCCAGCAGCACGGCGGTCACCACGGTCAACTCCAGGCCGGTGGCATTGTCCCCGCGGGCGCTGGCGTAGCGGAGGGTCCAGAAGAGGCCGGCCAGCCCGCAGACCGCTCCGGAGGCCACGAACAGCCAGAACTTCGTCCGGGCCACCGACACCCCGGCGAAGGTGGCGGCCTCGCTGTTGTTGCCCATGGCGTACAGTGCCCGCCCCGCCGGCGTGGCGTGCAGGACGACGCCGAACACCAGCGCCAGCAGGAGCACCGGGACGACCATGACGGGGATGGACGTGCCGGGGATCGGCCGCACCACGGCGGCGGTCCAGTCGGCCGGGAAGTCCGCGACCGCCTGGTCGCCGAGGACCACGAACGACAGCCCTCGGTACAGGGCGAGCGTGCCGATGGTCACCGCCAGCGACGGCAGGCCGAAGCCGGTGACGAACACGCCGTTGACCGCGCCGAGCAGGGCGCCCAGCAGCACCACCAGGACGCAGATCAGCTCCAGCGACAGTCCGCTGGACAGCCACAACTGGCCCATCAGGGAGCTGCACAGGCCGACCATGCTGGCCACTGACAGGTCGATCTCACCGGTGACGATGATCAGCGTCATCGGCAGCGCGAGCAGAGCCAGCGGCACCAGGTCCAGCAGGAGGAACTGGGCGTTGCGGCCGGTGGCGAAGTTCGGCACCGCAGCGCTGGCCACCAGCACGGCGGCGACCAGCCCGGCGACGATCGCCGCGTCCCAGGACCCGAGCGCCGCGCCGAAGCCGGCCAGGCGGCCCGACTGGCGCCCGGCGACCGGCGGCGCCGGAGTCAGGGTGTCATGCGACATGTGCGCTCCTCCCTCGGAGCCGGGCCGCCGTGCGGATGGCCAGGACCCGGTCCAGACCGATGGCGGCGAGGATGAGCGCGCCGACCACGGCCTGCTGCCAGAACGGATCGATGCGCAGGACCGCCAGCGAGCTGCCGATCGTGGTCAGCAGGACGGCACCGAGCGCCGCGCCGTAGACGCTGCCGCTGCCGCCGAAGATGGCCACCCCACCGACCACCGCGGCGGCGACGACCTGGAGCTCCAGGCCGGTACCGGCAGCCGCGTCGAGCGTGCCGAACCGGGCCGCGTACAGCACCCCGGCGAGACCGGCGAGTGCTCCGCTGGCGACGAAGACGGCGAACACCCGCCGGCCGACCGGGATGCCGGACAACCGGGCGGCCGCCGGCTCGGAGCCGATGGCGTACAGCTCCCGGCCGCTGCGGTAGGACCGCAGGTAGAAACCGGCGACCGCGACGACGACCAGCGCGACCAGGAACAGGACGGGCACGCCGAACAGTGTCTGGTTACCCAGGCGCAGGAACGACCGGGGCATGTCGGCGGCGTTGATCTGCTGACCGGCCGCCCAGTAGTAGTCGACGCCACGGAAGGCGTAGAGGGTGCCCAGGGTGATGACCAGCGCGGGGACCTTGGCCACGGCGATGAGGCCGCCGTTCACGGCCCCGCACACCGCACCGAGCGCGACGCCGGTCACGAGCGCGACCGGCCACGGCGTGCCGGGCGCGGCGAGGAACAGCTCGCCGGTGGCGAAGGCGACCAACCCCAGGATCGACCCGACGGACAAGTCGACGTTGCGGGTGACGATGACCAGGGTCTGCCCGACCGCCAGGATCACCAGGATCGCGCAGCCCAGCAGCAGGTCCATGATGCTCTGGCTGCCGAGGAAACGGTCGTTGTACAGCGTGGTGACCAGGATCAGCGCGCCCAGCGCGAGCAGCAGGCTCAACTCCCGGACGGCGAGCAGCCGCTCGGTGAGGCCGCGGCCGGAGCGGCTCGCGTCCGGCGACGGGACGCCGGTGGGCCGGTCGGCGACGCTGGTGTCGGTGCGGCTCATGCGGTCGCTCCCTGACCGGTCGCGGCGAACATGACGGACGTCTCGTCGGCCTCGTCGCGGGACAGCTCGCGGACCAGCCGACCCTCGTGCATGACCAGGACCCGGTCGGCCATGCCGAGCACCTCCGGCAGCTCACTGCTGATCATGAGAATGCCCATTCCCTCCCCGGCCAGCTCCGAGAGCAGCCGGTGGACCTCGGACTTGGTACCGACGTCGATGCCGCGGGTGGGCTCGTCGACGATGAGGACCCGGGGACGGGTGGCGAGCCACTTGGCCAGGACGACCTTCTGCTGGTTGCCGCCGGACAGCGTGCCCACCGCGGCGGTGAGCCGGGAGGTCTTCACCCGCAACCGGCGGCTCCACTGCCGCGCCTCGGCCCGCTCCGCGCCACCGAACAGCAGGCCCAGCCGGGCCAGCGCCCCACGGCGAACCAGGGTGGCGTTGCGTTCGACCGACAGCTCCATGACCAGGCCCTGTTGACGCCGGTCCTCGGGTACGAGCGCCAGGCCGGCCCCGATCGCCTTGGCGGCGCTGCCCGCCGGCAGGACCCTGCCGGCCACCCGGACCTCGCCGGTGTCGTAAGGGTCGATGCCGAAGATGGCCCGGGCCACCTCGCTGCGCCCGGCCCCGACCAACCCGGCGAGGGCCACGATCTCCCCGCCACGGACGTGGAAGGACACGTCGGAGAAGACGCCGGCACGGCTGAGCCCGCGTACCTCCAGCAGGGTGTCGCGCCGCACGGCGTCCTGCTTCGGAAACAGCGAGTCGACGTCCCGGCCGACCATGCGGCGCACGACCTCGCCAACGGTGAGGTCGGCCGTCGGGTCGCTGGAGACCCAGGCTCCGTCGCGCAGCACGGTGAGTCGCTGACACAGGTCGAACACCTCGTCGAAGCGGTGCGAGATGAACAGCACCGCCGCGCCACGCGCGCAGAGCGAGCGGGCGACGCCGAAGAGCCGTTCGACCTCCACGCCGGAGAGCGCCGCCGTCGGTTCGTCCATCACCAGGACACGGGCGTCGAAGGAGATCGCCTTGGCGATCTCGACGAGCTGCTGGTCGGCGATGGACAACCCGCGCGCCGGACGGGCGGGGTCGATCCGGACGCCGAGGCGGGCGAACAACTGCTCGGCCGCGCGGTTCATCTCCCGGATGTCGACCCGACGCAGGCTCCGCAGGGGTTGCCGGCCCATGAAGATGTTCTCCGCGACCGTGAGGTCCGGAAACAGCGTCGGCTCCTGGTAGATGACGGCGATCCCGGCGGCCCGGGCGTCGGCGGGGCCCCGCAGCAGGAGCGGCTCGCCGTCCAGGGTCATCCGGCCCGAGTCCGGCGCATGGGCGCCGGCGAGGATCTTGACGAGGGTCGACTTGCCCGCGCCGTTCTCACCGACCAGGGCGTGCGCCTCGCCCGGATGAAGTTCGAGGTGCACCCCCCGCAGCGCGGCGACGGCGCCGAACGACTTCGCGATGTCGTCGAGAACGAGGAGCGGGGGTGAGGTGATCGTGCCTGCGTCGGGGCTCATTCGACCCCCTCCTGAATCGTTTCATGCAGCTTGCGCTAGGACGCTAGGGGCTCACTCGCAGAGCGTCAAGAGTGTCGCGGAAGTTGCTGCTGGGCTTTCTCACCGACCCGAGACAGCGCAACGGCCCAGATGGAGACCTCTCGATGAGCCTTCCGGCCGCCCTCCGAAACCTACGGTGAAACATTTCAGGTAGTTTTGGACTCCCCGACCACGGGCGGGCCGGCATTGTCGTACACCAGCACAGCGCGTCGAGGGAGCCATGGCAGCCGCAAGCATCAAGGAGGTGGCGCGGCACGCCGGCGTGTCCCTGGGCACCGTGAGCAACGTGCTCAACCGACCCAACCGGGTCGCTCCCGCCACCCGGCAGCGGGTCCTCGACGCCATCGCCGAGCTGGGCTACGTCCGCAACGACTCCGCCCGGCAGTTGCGCGCCGGGCGCAGCCGCACCATCGCCATCGTCGTGCTCGACGTGGCCAATCCCTTCTTCACCGACGTGGTCCGGGGCGCTGAGCAGGTGGTCGAGGAGGCCGGCGCCATGCTCGTGGTCTGCAGCAGCGGCGAGGACCGGGCCCGGGAACGCCGACACCTGGAGCTGCTGGAGGAGCAGCGGGTACGCGGGGTCCTCATCACCCCGGTCGGCCTCGGCAGCCAGCCCCACCTGCAGCGCCTGAACAACCGGGGCATCCCGGTCGTCCTGGTCGACCGCGGGTCCGGCGGCGCGAGCTGCTGTTCGGTCGCGGTGGACGACGTGCTGGGCGGCCGGCTCGCCATGGACCACCTCCTGGCGCAGGGCCACCGCCGCATCGCGTACCTCGGCGGGCCCTTCTCGATCCCTCAGGTTGCCGACCGGCACGCCGGCGCGGCGGCGGCCCTGGCGGCGTACGGCGAACCCGGCGAGCTGCGGGTGGCCGCCACCGACACGCTGACGGTGTCCGCCGGCCGGCGGGCCGCCGCCGAACTCGTCAGCCTGCCCCGGCGGCAGCGCCCGACCGCCGTGTTCTGCGCCAACGACCTGATCGCGCTCGGCGTGCTTCAGGAGCTGACCACGCGCGGGCTGCGGGTGCCCGACGACATCGCGATCGTCGGCTACGACGACATCGAGTTCGCCGGGGCGGCGGCGGTCCCGCTGTCGTCGGTGCGCCAGCCGCGCGAGCAGCTGGGGCGTACGGCAGCCCAGTTGCTGATAGAGGAGGCCGAGAACGGCGCGACGCACCGTCACCGGCACGTCGTGTTCCAACCGCAGCTCGTCGTGCGTCACTCCAGCGATCGGCCCCGGCGCTGACCGCCACGCCGCCCGGTCACCCGTGCCGCCGGTTGGCGCGCAGCGCAGCCAGGATCACCCCGGGTGTGGCCAGCGAACTCGGGTGCTCCCGCATGGAGACGACCTCGTTGAACCGCCGCGCCACCCGCACGTCCGTGACGGTGGCGGTGAGGATCTGCCGGCTGATCCAGCTGGACAACCGGTAACCGCGCGGATAAGGGCCGTCGACGTGCGGCAGCGCCAGGTCCGCCGAGGTCGAGGTCGACCAGGCGGCCTCGACCACGACCTGCTGCAGGTCGAGGAAGCGGCGGGCGGGCACGTCCAGGTCCGGGCGGGACCGCAGGTACAGCGACAGGCAGGCCGCGTGCAGGGCGGCCGCCGTCATCCCCTGCCCGTACACCGGATTGAAGGACGCCACCGCGTCGCCGACGCTGACCAGCCGGGCCGGAAACCGCCGCAGCGCGTTGAAGTCGCGGCGCCGGCTGTCGGCGTGGCGGTAGGTCTGGACGTCGCCGAGCATCTCGTTGTCGGCGACCTCGCCGAACTCCGGCGGGAACTGCTCACGCAGCCGGCGGACGAAGTCGTCGGCGGTTCGCCCCGGGCGACTGTCCTGGTAACCGGCCATCATGGCCATCCACCGGCCATTCTCGATGGCGAAGAACGCCGCCCCGGCCACGTCCGCCGGCCTACCGGGACTGTGCAGCGCCAGGACGATCGGAAACGTCGGCTGTGGCTCGTCGCGTCGGAACACGGCTGTCGCGTAGTTGAGGTGCACGGTCATCCGCCGGGTGGCGGGCCGGTCCCAACCGCCCTGCTCCAGCCACTCGGACAGCCGGCTCGATCGTCCCATGGCGTCCACCACGAATTCGGCCTGCTCGGCTCGCGGCACCCCGTCGACGTCGCAGCGCACTCCGGTGACCCCGGCGTCGCCGAACAGCAGGCCGGTGGCGCGGGCGGTGACGGTCGTGACGTTGGACAGTCGCCGCACCTGCTGGCGGATCAGCCCTTCCAGCAGGGGGCGGCTGCCCGAGAGGCTGTCGGCGTCGTCGGGCACGACGACCTTGAGCCGGCCGTCCAGGTAGCTCCGCCGGGCCTCGGGGGGCGCCTCGACCGCCCCCTGGGCCAGGGCCTGCTCCCGGAACCCCGGGAAGAGCTGCTCGAACTGGATCAGGCCGCCGGGTAGCAGCGCGTGCAGCTGCGTCCCCTGTGGAACGCCGGGCCGCCCGCCAGGGACCGCCAGGTCGTCGCGGTCGATGACGACGACGTGCTCGGCGTAATCGGACAGCACCCGGGCGGCCAGCAGCCCGGCGACGCTGCCGCCGAGCACGACGGCCTTGCCCATCACCGGGGACGCCTGGTCGGGCGGTCGCGCCGCGTTCAACGTGGCGAAGACCCGAGCCGGCGAGAGGGGCATCCTGCTCTCCAAAGGTACGAGGAAGGGGCTGCGCCGGCCCGCCGCCGACCGGTACCCGCGCGGACCTGCGGGGCGGGACCGGTCGGCCGGCCGGCCGCGCGACGATGGTCGCACACCGACCGGCCGGCGCCTGACTGTGCCGGACCGACCGGCGCGGCTGCCACGTCAGCCCACCTCGCGCAACCGGGCCGCGATGCGCTCGGGTGTGGTGTCGCTGATCCAGGCGCCCATCGCCGACTCGACCCCGGCCAGGTACTTCAGCCGTCCCGGCGCCCGCATGATCGAGAACACCTGCAGGTGCAGGCGGAACAGGTCACGCCCGGTGTGGGTGGGCGCCTGGTGCACGGCGGCGATGTACGGCAGCGGGTCCGGCCCCGGGTAGTACCGGTCCAGCCGGCCCAGCACGTCCAGGTAGATCCGGGCCAGGTCGTCGCGTTCGGACCCGGTCAGGTCGGGCAGGTCGCACACGTCCCGGTGCGGCGCCAGGTGCACCTCGACCGGCCAGCGGGCGGCCGCCGGCACGTACGCGGTCCAGTGCGCGGAGGTCACCACCACCCGGCTGCCGGCGCGTCGCTCGGCGTCGAGCACGTCGCGGAAGAGCGCCCCGCCGGTGGTCTCGCGGTGCCGGGCGGCCATCTCGAGCATCCGGGCCACCTTCGGCGGCACGAACGGGAACGCGTAGATCTGCCCGTGCGGGTGCGGCAACGTCACGCCGATCTCCCGACCCCGGTTCTCGAAGACGAAGACGTGCGCGACGCCGGGCAGCCGGCCCAACTGCTCGGTCCGGTCCGCCCACGCCTCGATCACGGTGCGGGCCCGGTGCGGGCTGAGCGACCCGAACGAGCCCTCCGGTTCGGCCGAGAAGCAGATTACCTCGGTACGGCCGTTGGCGGGGCGTACCGGCCAGAGCGGGTCGTCGTCCACCAGCCCCGGGTCGCCGCCGACACGGGGCGAGAAGGACGGGAACCGGTTCTCGAAGACCACCACGTCGTACGTGGGCTCGGCCACCTCGGTGGGAAAGCCGCCCGGCACCGTCGGCGCCAGCGGATCCTGGTCGGCGGCGGGCAGGAAGGTGCGGTTGTTGCGGTGGGCCGCCATGGCGATCCACTCGCCGGTCAACGGGTCGTACCGGGTCTGGGAGGCGCCCCGCACCACCTCGTCGGCGGGCGGCAGCGTCCGGGTGTCGACCGCCGTACGCTCCTTGCCGCCGCAGAGGTACGGCTCGGTGTCGTCGAAGTAGATGATCTCCCGGCCGTCGGCCATCCGCCGCACCGTCCTGCGGACCCGGTGCACCCGCTCGGGTTCGGTGACGGTACGGCGCGCGACGACGCGCACCCGGTCGACGGTGAGCAACCGGGGGCCGGTGCCGGCCAGGCGGTCACGGGCGGCCGGCGGCAACCAGACCGGTGCGTCCGCCGCGAGCGGAAGCAGGTGCAGGGTGACCTCGCTGCCGTCGCGGTAGCCGATGTCGCGGAGGTTGACGATCCAGCGGGAGCCGTCCCAGAACCGGTCGGTGACGGCACGCCCGTCGACCCGCAGCACTCCGACGTCGCCGACCCAGTCGATCTCCAGCAGCGCGTCGTGTGCCGGGTCGGTCGCCCAGTCCGGCAGGCCGAGCCGGTAGCCGGCGGCGAGTTCGTCGAAGACCTCGGGCGTCGGTGCCGACTCGCGGCCGTCGTGGCTGCCGTACGTGACCGGGACCGTGACGGCCGCCGGGTGCCGGAGTTCCACGGCGGCGTCCACTGCGGGCGGCACCGGACCCGGCGGGAAGACCAACTCGGTGAAGGCCCCCCGGTGCGGGTCGTACGCGCGTACCCGGGGCACTCCGGTCGATGCGACCGTGACCCGGCCGTCCGGCCCCCACCGCAGGTCGTCGTCGCTGAGCAGCAGCCGCCGTCCACCGTCCTCGCAGACCCAGATCGCATCGGCGGCTTCGGCCGGCAGGACCAGCACGTCCAGCTCGCCCGTGTCGGTGGTGAGTCGGATCGGGGCCAAGCCGGGCGTGACCTGCCGGACCCGGGCGCCGCCGTCGACGGCCAACTCGGGGTCGATGCCCGCCTCGGCCACCAGCACCAGGGTCGGTACCGCGCCGGGCAGGAGGGTCAGCACCGAGGCGGTGGCCCAGGCCAGGCGCACGCCGCCCGCGGTGAGGTTGACCGGCCAGCGGGCCAGCGTACCGACGGGGATGTCCACCGGGCGCGACGGCAACACGATCTCGGCGTCGTCGAGGGCGATCCGGAAGCGGGCACCGCGGTAGGCGGACAGCGGACAGTGCGGCTGGTGCCAGGCGACGAAGAGGAAGCCGCTGCGGCCGTCGCTGCGCAGCGCCCAGCGCAGCGTACGGTCGTCCGTCACGCCGGACGGCCGCACGGCTGGCAGGCTGGAGGGCATCTCGGCCAGGCGTGGCCCGAAGGCGGCCAGGAAGGCGTGCTGGCGCCGGAGTTCGGCGTGGCTGGGGGCCAGGGTGCCGGCCTCGCCGATCGGGGCGTGAAAGTCGTACCCCAGGCGGGGCATGTCGTTGGGGTAGCGCGTGGCGTGCGACTCCTGCATCCCGGCGTCACCGGGCGGGTTGGTGCCGCCGGCGTACATGTAGTAGCCCTGCCAGGCCGAGCCGTTGCCGATCTTGCAGTGGGCGATGGCGGCGACGTCGAGTGCGGTGGGACGCGGCCGCCGGTGGTAGGCGGTGGCCATGCCGCCGCCCAGCTCGCAGGTCGCGGGCGGGAACAGTGGCGAGGGGTGGCGGGGCGGCGCCTGCTCCGGACCGCCGTCCTGGGCGCGGCGTACGTCGGCACCGATGCCGGGGTCGTCCCAGACATGGGAGAAGAAGTAGTGGTCCCGGAAGGTCGGGTCCCAGGGGGCGTCGGCGTCCACCCAGAAGCCGTCACCGTAGCCGCCGTACAGGGGCAGCACCTCGCCCTCGGGCAGGTCCGCGCCGCCCCAGGCGGTAGCTGTCCACAGTGGCGCGGACAGACCGGCCTCGCGGGCCAGTCGTTTGAGGGTGACCAGGTGCTTCGGCTGGTCGTACAGCTCGTTCTCCAACTGGATGCCGAGCACCGTGCCCGCCCGGGAGCAGCGACCGGCCAGGGCGGCGGCGAGCTGGCCCCACCATTCCCGGACCAGTTCCAGGTATTCGGGGTCGTCGGTTCGATGCCGTACCGGTGCCCGCTGCACCCAGTCGGGGAAGCCCCCGTTCCGGACCTCGCCGTGGCACCAGGGGCCGATGCGCAGGACCACGTCGAGGCCGGTCTCGGCGCACAGGTCGACGAAGGCGGCGACGTCGAGGTTGCCGTCGAAGCGCGGGGTGTCGCGGCGTTCGACGTGGTGGATCCAGATGACGTAGGTGGCCACCACGGTGATCCCACCCGCGCGCATCTGCCGCAGGCGCTCGGCCCAGCGGTGCCGGGGGACGCGGCTGTAGTGCAGCTCGCCGGAGACCGGGATGACGGGGGTGCCGTCGCGGGTCAGGTATCGGTCGGTCAGCGACAGCCCGGGGCGGGCGTCCTCGTCGTTGCTCATCCGGGGTCGACGCAGCGGCGCCGCCCAGGGTCGGTGACGCACGGAGAGCGGCGCGGGCCACGGCAACGGATCGGTGATCATCAGCCCTCCGGATACGTCGACTGTAATCGGTCACAGGTCATGGGGGTGCCCTGAGGGGCCCAAGATACCGGCACCTGCCGGGAGAAAAACAAGGTCTTGACACGCCGGCTGGGCCGCATCACTGTAACCGGTTACAGGTTCCGTTCCGGCGCCGATCATCCCGGGCGGGCGTGTGCCCCAGCCAGTCCCCGCACCGGTCACGCCGATCAAGGAGGACCAATGAACAGAAAATTCGCACCGTTTGTGGCGACACTCACGGCGCTGGTCATGGTGTCGGCTGCCGGTTGCAGCGGGTCGGACGACGACCCGAGCGGCGGCACGACCGGCGGCAAGGTCGAACTCACCTACTGGAGCTGGGCGCCGAACATGGACAAGGTGGCCGCGGCGTGGAACGCGGCCAACCCCGACATCCAGGTCACCGTCAACAAGCAGGACGGCGGCGACCAGGCGGTCACCAAGCTGCTCACCGCCATCAAGGCGGGCAGCGGCGCACCCGACATCATGCAGGCCGAGTACCAGAAGATCCCCACGCTGGTCTCCGCCGACGCCATCGCCGACATCGCCAAGGAGGTCGGTTCCCTCAAGGACAGGTTCCCGGAGTCCGCGTGGAACGGCGTGACCCTCGGCTCCGAGGCCGTCTACGGGGTCCCGCAGGACTCTGGCCCGCTGCTCTTCTACTACCGCGCTGACGTCTTCGACAGGCTCAAGATCACCCCGCCGAAGACGTGGGACGAGTACGCCGAAGCCGCCCGCAGGATCCGCAGGGCGAATCCCAAGCAGTACCTCGGCACCTTCTCGGCCACCGACCCGGGCTGGTTCGCCGGGCTCGCCCAGCAGGCCGGGGCCTCCTGGTGGGGGGTGAACGGCCAGTCCTGGACCGTCGCCATCGACGACGAGGCCACCCGCAAGGTGGCCGGCTACTGGGGCGGGCTGGTGCAGGAGGGCGTCATCGACAACAAGCCGATGTACACCCCGGAGTGGAACGCCGCGCTCAACGACGGCACCCAGGTCGGCTGGGTCAGCGCGGTCTGGGGCCCGGGCGTGCTGGAGGGCAACGCCAAGGACACCTTGGGCAAGTGGAAGGTCGCCCCGCTGCCGCAGTGGGACGCGGCCAAACCGGCCACCGGCAACTGGGGCGGCTCGGCCACCAGCGTGACCACGCAGAGCAAGCACAAGAAGCAGGCCGCTAAGTTCATCGCCTGGCTCAACAGCGACCCGGCCGCCCTCAAGCTGCTGGTCTCGGACGTGAACGTCTACCCGTCGGCCAAGGAGGCGACCAGCACGGCGCTCACCTCGCCGCCGGCGTTCTTCGCGAACCAACCCGACTTCTACCAGATCGCCGAGGAAGCGTCGAAGATCGCGAACCCGTTCACCTACGGCCCGAACGTGAACGTGACCTACAGCGCCTACAGCGACGCCTTCGCCAAGGCCGCGGAGTCCAGGAACGCCGCCGCGTTCACCGCGGCGCTGAGCACCATGCAGAAGACCACGGTCGACGACATGAAGAACGTCGGCTTCACCGTCACCGGATGAGCGTCGGCCGGGCGGGACGCCGACTGGTGTCCCGCCCGGCCCCCGCCGATCCGGGGTTCACCGGCTGTCAGGAAAGGGCCCGGCGATGACCCTGCTCTCCCCCAC
>NZ_SMJY01000083.1:0-23730 GCF_004348355.1 Micromonospora sp. KC721
GGGTTGCAGGGCGTCCAGCGCCTCGGGGACGGTGGGGGCCACCGTGAGCAGGTCGAAGCCGGCCGGTTTGAGGAAGGTCTGCTCGGTCAGGGTGCCGAGCCAGTCGAGCAGGGGCCGGTAGAAACCGTCGGTGTCGACCAGCACCATCGGTTTCGCGTGCAGGGCCAGCGTGGCGGTGGTCCAGACCTCGAAGAGCTCGTCCAGGGTGCCGAGCCCGCCCGGCAGGGTGAGGAACGCGTCCGACTTCTCGATCATGAGGGTCTTGCGGTCCGCCATGCTCGCCGTCACCAGCAGCTCGTCGGAGGCCAGGTCGGCGACCTCCAGGTCGACCAGGGACTGCGGGATGATCCCCAGGGTGCGCCCGCCGGCCGCCCGGGCACCGTCGGCCAGGGCGCCCATCATCCCGACGCAACCGCCGCCGCTGACCACCGTGTGCCCGCGCCGGGCGAGTTCCGCGCCGGTCTCGGCGGCCAGGTCCAGCCACCGCTGATCGAGGGTACGGGAGGACGCGCAGAAAACGCAGATGGCGGCCACCCGCTCAGTCCCCCCGGTTCCCGGCGGCCCGACCCGGCGCGCCCTGCGCCGGCCCGCGCGAACCGTCCTGCGCCGCCCCGTCCTGCGCCACCTCGCGCGGCATGTCCTGCGCCGCCCGCCGGGCGGCCCGCTGCTCGGCGGCGGTCAGCGCGACGGATTCCGCGCGGACCGCCTCCTGCTCGGCGGAGAGGGCCGCCTCGGCCTCGACGATGTGTCGGACGGCGGCGCTGACGTCGTCGGTGAGGCGGATCAGTTCCAGGTCGACAGCACCGATCTTGCCCTCGGCGGCCATGGTGTCGCGCAGCCAGTCGAGCAGTCCACGCCAGTACGTCGTGCCCATCAGCACCACCGGGAACCGGGTCACCTTGCCGGTCTGCACCAGGGTGAGCGCCTCGAACAGCTCGTCCATCGTCCCGAAGCCGCCGGGCAGCACCACGAATGCCTGGGCGTACTTGACGAACATGGTCTTGCGGGCGAAGAAGTACCGGAAGTCGATGGCCAGGTCGACCCACTCGTTGAGTCCCTGTTCGAAGGGGAGTTCGATACCCAGTCCGACGGAGAGCCCGCCGGCCTCACGGGCACCCCGGTTGGCCGCCTCCATCACGCCCGGCCCACCGCCGGTGATCACCGCGTAGCCGGCTCGGGCCAGGGCCGCCCCCAGCTCCTCGGCCATCCGGCACTCCGGGCTCTCCGGCCGGCTGCGCGCCGAGCCGAAGACGCTGACCGCGGGCGGGAGGTCGGCCAGGGTGTCGAAGCCCTCGACGAACTCGGAGAGGATCCGCAGCGCGCGCCAGGAGTCCTTGGTCTTCCAGTCGCCGCGGCTGCGCGAGTCCAGCAGCCGCTGATCGGCGGTGCTGTCCGGAATGGCCCCGCGACGCAGTGTGACGGCGCCGCGGTGCCGCTCCGGGTCGCGGCCCGGTCGTCTCCCGTTGCTCTGGCTCATGCCAGCCACCGTAGTGGAGTCGCACCTGCGGGGTGGGCCAGGTGACAGGCAGGAAAAAACTCGTGATCTTGGGCAACTATTTCGCTCGCTCGTACGTCTTACTATTCACATACCGGGTATGCCCCGACCGCGCTCTCGGGGGAGGAGCCAGCGTGATCAGCAACAACGAGCGGATGCGGATCCGCCGACAGATGCAGCGGCGCATCCGCGACGTGGTGGCCGAGCGCCGCCGTGCACGCGCCCTGGAGTCCGCGCCGGAGCCTGCCTCCGAATCCGCCGACACCACCGACACCTCACTGTTGACCAGCGCCTGACCGGCCTCGTCCGGCCGGCCACCGACCACCACGGGGCCCCGCGGTCGCTGACCGCCGGGGCCTCGCGCCGTCCGTGGGGCAGGTCCGGCCCGGCGGTGGCGGCCGGAGCAAACCGATCCGGGCAGGGAGGGCGGCCGGGCCAGGACAGGTAGCCCGGGCGGACTTGTCCGCCGCGACGATCAGGCCGGGGCGAGCCAGCGGTGGAGGGTGGCGGCGCCGTCGCGGATCTTGGTGATCTCGACATGCTCGTCCCGGTGGTGGGCCAGGTTGGGATCGCCGGGCCCGAAGTTCAACGCCGGAATCCCCATCGCCGCGAACCGGGCCACGTCCGTCCAGCCCAGCTTGCCGATCGGCGCCGCACCCACCGCGGCGAGGAACTCCTGCGCGGCGGGCGCGCCCAGGCCCGGGGCCGCTCCGGGAGCCGCGTCCGTCACCGCCAGGTCGAAGCCGGCGAAGACCTCGCGCAGGTGCGCCTCGGCCGCCACCGGGTCACGGTCCGGGGCGTACCGGTAGTTGACCTCGATCTCGCACCGGTCCGGAATGACGTTGCCGGCGACGCCGCCGGTGATCCGGACCGCGTTCAGCCCTTCGCGGTAGTCACAGCCGTCGATGGTCACCCGGCGGGCCTGGTATCCGGCGAGTCGCCGCAGCACCTCGCCCGCGCCGTGGATGGCGTTCACCCCGCGCCAGGACCGGGCGGCGTGGGCCCGCTCGCCGTACGTGGTGACGACCGCCCGCATGGTGCCCTGGCAGCCGGCCTCCACGATGCCGTACGTCGGCTCCAGCAACACCGCGAAGTCCGCCTGCAACCACTCCGGGTGCTCCTCGGCCACGAGGGTGAGCCCGTTGTACCGGGACTCGATCTCCTCGGCCTCGTAGAAGAAGTACGTCACGTCGTAGCGTGGGTCCGGCAGGGTGACAGCCAGGTGCAGCGCGAACGCCACCCCCGACTTCATGTCCGAGGTGCCGCAGCCGTACATCAGGTCGCCGCGCATGGTCGACGGGAAGTTGCCGTTCAACGGGACGGTGTCGAGGTGCCCGGCGAGCACCACACGGGTGTCCCGCCCCAACTCGGTGCGGGCCATCACCGTGTTGCCGTGCCGGAAGGTCGCCAGGTGTGGCACTCCCCGCAGCACCTCCTCCACGCAGTCGGCGATCGCCTTCTCGTTGCGGGAGACGGACTCGATGTCGACCAGGGCGCGGGTCAGCGCCACCGGATCGGCCAGTACCTCGGGGGTCAGCGGGTTCTGCATGTCTCGCACGGTACCTTCAGGGTCGGTGGGCGCGAGAAGCAAGCGTTCCGGCGCGGATGGCGTGGGACGCTCCGGCGCGGAAGCCCGCGCGGCGTACCGGCCCGCGCCGTCGACGAGCGAGAGGGAGAGCACGTGACGTCGGAATCCGCCTGGGGTATCGGCCTGGCCACCGTCACCGGTGAGGACCAGGTCCTCGACACCTGGTACCCGACCGGCAAGCTGGGACTCGGCGAGTTGCCGCTGGTCCCCGGGGAGGACCAGGCCGACGTGCTCGACCTGCCGCCCGGCGCGATCGGCGACCGCGCGCTGCCCGGCCTGCGTACGGTCCAGGTGGTCACCGTGATCGGTTCCCTGGACGACCCGATCAAGGACGCCGCCGACGCGTACCTGCGCCTGCACCTGCTCTCCCACCGCATGGTGCGGCCCAACGAGCTGAACCTGGACGGCATCTTCGGCAAGCTGGCCAACGTGGCCTGGACCTCGGCCGGGCCGTGCCCGCCGGAGCGGGTGGACGAGCTGCGGGTGATCGAGCGGGCCGCCGGCCGCCACCTGGCGGTGTACGGGGTGGACAAGTTCCCCCGGATGACCGACTACGTGGTCCCCTCGGGGGTGCGGATCGCCGACGCGGACCGGGTCCGGCTCGGCGCGCACCTGGCCGCCGGGACCACCGTGATGCACGAGGGCTTCTGCAACTTCAACGCCGGCACCCTGGGCACCTCGATGGTGGAGGGCCGGATCGTGCAGGGTGTGGTGGTCGGCGACGGGTCGGACATCGGGGCGGGCGCCTCGATCATGGGCACCCTCTCCGGCGGCGGCACCGAGAAGGTGCGCATCGGCGAGCGGAGCCTGGTCGGCGCGAACGCCGGCATCGGCATCTCCCTCGGCGACGACTGTGTGGTCGAGGCCGGCTGCTACGTCACCGCCGGCTCGAAGATCACGTTGCCGGACGGGCGGGTGGTCAAGGCCCGCGAGCTCTCCGGCGTGGATGGGCTGCTCTTCTGGCGCAACTCGGTCACCGGGGCGTTGGAGGCGAGGCCGCGCACCGGCCGGGGCATCGAGCTGAACGCCGCCCTGCACGCCAACGACTGACCGGGACCGGGGCGTGCGCCCCGACCCCGGTCACGACCCCGACCGGGCCCGCGGGCCCGGTCGGGACCGGCTCACCTCAGGCGGTACGCCTGGATGATCCGGGTGGTCACGGTGTTGCCGTCGGTGTCCTGGGCGGTGGCCCGCAGGGACACGTATCCGGCGGCGGCCGGGTGGTTGACCACTGCCGCCCACCCGTGCCGGGGGACCTGCACCACGCCGGCCTTGACCCAGGTCTTCCCCCCGTCGAACGAGGCGTCGACGGTCAGGCTCTTCACCCGGGCCGTACCCGCGCCGTCCTGTCGGCGCACGTCGATCGGGATGGTGAACGACCGGCCCGCCGGGGCGCTGTTGTCGGCCGCCAGCCGCGGCCGGAAGCCGATCGCCGACACCGGCAACGCCAGCGGATTCTCGCCGGTGGCGTGCTTGGACCGGAAGGTCCAGGTGGATTCCACCTCGGTGCCCAGGTCACTCAGGCTGCGGGTCGCCGAGACGGTCAGCTTGTAGTCGGCCGCCGCGGCGGGCACCTCGAACTCGCCGTACCCGGCGCCGTCGGTCTCGCCGACCAGCTTCCCGTTGCGCCACAGCGCGGTGCGGCCCCCGTCGGTGACCGAGTGCCCGGGGTGGCCGGCGGCGTCGCTGAACATCGGCACCCCGGCGAAGATCAGATCACCGAGTCGACCGACGCTCGGGAAGACCCACCGGGTGGGCAGCGCGGAGGGCCCGAGCGGGGCGGCGCCCCAGGTCTCGTCGACCGTCCGCCGCGCCTTGTACGCGGTGGGCGGGGACTCCAGGATCGCCTCGGTGTCCAGCCACCCTTCCGGGCTGGGGCGGCCGAACCGCAACTCGGAGGTCCACCGCATCCTGTTGGTGCTGTAGTGCTCGACGCGCTCGCCCGGCACGTCGGTGGGGAGCACGACGCCCCAGCCGCCCGTGTTGTAGCCGTTGTCCGGGAAGACCACGCGCTCGGCCTGCAGCCCGGGGTAGATGTCGCGGAAGGTGTGCTTGACGGTGGCCAGGTCGGCCTTGCGGTAGTGGCGGACGAACCCGGTGGGCAACCGGCCGGGGAACGCCTCGCTCACCGCGTACAGGTACGGGCTGTGCTTGCCGCCCAGCGCGGCCCACTGGCCGTCGATGCTGGAGACGAACCGGTCCGCCGACATGGTGGCGCCCAGTTGTCCGGTGGCCAGGTTGGCGAAGGAGTCGGCGAGCAGGCCGACGCCGTACGAACTGCCGTCGTCGGCCCGGAACTCGGCGTTGACCGCGGCCAGCGCCAGCTGCGCGTCGGCCTGCGGCACCGTCATCGTCACCGGCGCGGCACCGCGTACGGCGACGACGATCTCCCGGTCCCGGTCGACCAGCAGTTCGGGCTGGGCCAGCATGCTGAGCCGGCCCGTCTCGCCGTCGGGGTTGGGTTCGAAGAAGACGCTGTTGAGCCCGTACCGCCCCTTGGGCACCCGCACCTGCCCGACCCCGTCGGGCCCGGCGACCTCGTACATGCTGAAGCCCGCCAGCCCGTACAGGCTGCTGCGGCCGTCCCCGTCGGGCGTGCCGTCGCGGCCGAGGTGCTTGATGGTGACGGTGTAGCTCTCCACCTCGCGGTGCACGGCCATCGGGGTGACCGCGACGGTCGTCCCGCTGCGGGCGAGGATCCGGCCGGTCCAGTAGCCGTCGGCACCGCCGAGCCGGGTGTCCACGGTGACGGTGGTCTCGGCGTGCCCGCCGGCCGGCACGGTGATCCGCTGCGCGCCGAGGGCGAACATGCCGCTCGGGGCGGCCTTCCCCTCGGGGCCGCTGGCCTGGACGGTCAGGTCGAGGGTGACCGGGGCCGGGCCGGTGTTGCGCCAGCTGACCTTACGGGTGACCGGCGCGTCGTCGTGGTGCGGCCAGAGCGTGCGGCCGAAGGACACGCTGGCCGGGTCGCTGGTCACCTGCTGGCTGATCGCCCGGGCCACGTCCACCCGTCCGGCGCCCTGCTGGTACGCCGTCTGCGCCGGGTGTGGCTTGGCGGCGGCCATCAGGGTCGACTTGAGCTGCCCGGCCTTCCAGGCGGGGTGCCGCTGGGCGAGCAGCGCCGCCGAGCCGGCAACGTGCGGGGTGGCCATCGAGGTGCCGGAGAGGGTGACGTAGCGCTCCCCCACCGGGTCGCCGATCTGGCCGTGCGCCGACCGGGCGGCCACCACGTCCACGCCGGGCGCGGTGATCTCGGGCTTCAGCGCGTCGTCACCGACGCGGGGCCCTCGGCTGCTGAAGTCGGCGAGGTCGTCGGCGCGGTCCACCGCGCCCACGGCGAGCGCGGCGTCGGCGCTGGCCGGGGAGCCGACCGAGCCATCAGCGCCGTCGTTGCCGGCGGCGATGACGAAGAGGGTGCCGGTCTGCTCGGTGAGCGTCCCGACCGCCTCCTCCAGCGGGTCGATCTCGGGGGTGTCCATGCCGCCGAGGCTCATGTTGATCACGGCGGCCCGCTTCTCGACGGCCGCCCACTGCATCCCGGCCAGGATCGCGGATTCGGAGCAGCCGGCGTCCTCGCAGACCTTGCCGTCCAACAGGCTGGCGTCGGGCGCGACGCCCTTGTACCGGCCGCCGGAGGCCGCGCCGCTGCCGGCGATGGTCCCCGCGACGTGGGTGCCGTGCCCGACCGTGTCCCGGCTGTCGTCGACCTCGCTGAAGTTGCGAGCCTCGGCGATCTTGCCGGACAGGTCGGGGTGGGTGGCGTCGACGCCGGTGTCGAGCACCGCGACGGTCACGCCCTTGCCGGTGAGGCCGGCGGACCAGGCGGCGGGCGCGCCGATCTGCGGAACGGTGTGGTCGAGAGTGGGCTGGCGACGGCCGTCGAGCCAGATCCGTTCGACGCCCCCCGCCGCGCCGAGCCGGGCCCCGGACGTTCCCGTGGTGACGGTGGACCAGACAGCCGCGGTGGAGGACTTGCCGGCGCTGACCGCCGCGCCACCGATGGGCGGCAGGTCCCGCGTCACCCGGGTGCCGGGCAGCGCGGCCACGCCGCGTCGTGCCGCGCCGGAGCCGTACGACACCAGCAGCGGCAGGTCGTCGCGGCGCGCGTCGTCGTAGCCGGCGTCGATCAGGCCGGTGACGTCGAACAGTCGCGGGTCGACCCGGTTGGCCCGGATCAGCGCGACCGCGTCCTGCGGCACCACCGAGAGGTGTCCGCGCTCGCGGCGTACCAGGAACGGCATCTTCTCCCGGCCGGGGCCGGGCTGGACGGAGGTTCTGCCGCCAGCGGTGACGGTGACCCGGTCGCCGGTCAGCAGGGTGACGGTGTGTTTTCCGATCGCGGTCGCCGATGGCACGGCGGGTCGGGCGGCCGGGGAGCCGGCCGGAGCGGCGGCCGACGCGGCGGCGGGCGTGGTCACCGCCAGACCGACCGCGAGGCCGAGTGCGGCCGTTCTCCTTCTTCTCACGTGCAACGGATCCTCCTCGTCGTGCGTCATCACTGCGGGAAGTCGCATTGACGAGGCTCAGAATTACATACTCAGTATGTAAAATGAAGGCCGGGAAATGACATTCTTCGGACACAGTGGAGACCGTGCCGGGTCGTCAACCCCGACGACCGCGCCGGGGATGACCCGTCACCCGGGCAGGGCGTCGGCGAGGCGTACCACCAGATCGGCCCGGTCGGCGGTGCGGGCGACCAGCGCGGCGTTCGCCTCGTCGCTGCCGTGCACCCAGGCCGCCGCCTCGGCCGGCGACCGCCCGTACGCCTCGTGCCGGGCGACCAGCCGGCGCTGCCGCAGCCGCGCGTCCAGGTCGAGAAACCACACCTCGTGCAGCAACGACCGGACCTCGTCCCACGGCGGGTCGGTGAACAACAGATAGTTACCTTCGGTGACCACCAGGCGAACCGAGGGCGGCACCTCGATCGCGCCGGCGACCGGCTCCTCGATGTCCCGCCGGAACGCCGGCGCCCAGACCGAGGTCGGCTCCTTGCGGTGCAACCGACGCAGCAGCGAGACGTACCCGTTGGCGTCGAACGTGTCCACAGCGCCCTTGCGGTCGGCCCGACCCAACCGCGCCAGTGCCGACTGCGCCAGGTGGAAGCCGTCCATCGGGACCAGCCGGGCCGCCGGACCGACCGCCGCCACGATCCGCTCGGCCAGGGTCGACTTCCCGGCACCGGGCGCCCCGGCGATACCGAGCAGCTGCCGGGGCCCGGCGTCGGCCAGGGCACGCGCTCGGGCCACCAGATCGTCGAGCGCCAGTACCGACGCCTCGACCGGTCCGTCCGTCACGCCCCTCACCCTAACGGCGGGACGGGCCGGTCGCGTGTCTCCACGACCAACCGGCGGCCCAGGTATTCCACCTCGTCGCCGACGGTCCGGCAGCCGTGCAGGTGCCCGCCGGCCGCGCCCAGCTCATGCAGGAAACGCAGTTCCCCGGCGGAGCCGGCGAGCGGGAAACGGCGGCGCACCTCGGCCGTCGGCCGGGCGGCCAGCGCGGCCCGGGCGGAGCGACCATCGGCGTACCGCGCGGTCAACGTGGCCCGGTCGCCGTCGCGCAGCGCGCCGGCCAACTCGTCGAGGAAGGCGGTCACCGACGCCAGCGCGGCCAGCACCTCGGCCCGATTGCCGAGCAGCATGTTCGCCGTACGCTCCGGTGGGGTGCCGGCCACCCGGCTGCCGTCGCGGAAGCTGCCGGCGGCCAGCGACAGCACCGCGTCCCGCAGCGGCGAGCGTTCGGCCGCACCGGCCAGCGCCCCGGCGAGCAGGTGCGGCACGTGCGAGGCGAGCGCGACGACGGTGTCGTGCCGGTCGGCCGCGAGCGGCACCACCCGGGCGGCGAAGACCTCCATCAGCAGGGCGGCGAGCCGGCGGAACGCGGCCAGGCCCGGCCCGGGCGCTGGGCAGAGCACCCAGGCGGCGTCGTCGAAGAGTTCCGGCAGCGCCGCGGTGAGACCGGCCCGGTCGGTGCCGGCCATCGGATGACCGGGGACGAACCGGTGGGTCAGCCCCCGCTCGGCGGCGAACGCGGCAAGCTCCGCCTTGGTGCTCCCGACATCGGTCAGCAGGCAGCCGGCCGGGGTGGCCGCCGCCACCTCCAGCAGCGTGCCGGGCAGGGTCGGCAGTGGCCCGCACAGGAAGACCACGTCCCGGTCGGCCACCGCCTCGACCATCCCGTCCGGGGTCCGTACGCCGGCCTGCCGCGCCTGCCGGCGGGTCGCCTCGTCCGGATCCCAGCCGGCCACGTCGAGACCGGCGGCGCGCAGCCGGAGCAGCACGGACCCGCCGATCAGGCCGGTACCGACCACCGCCGCCCGCATCCGCGCCCCGGCCCTGCCCACCATCCGCACACCTCGCCGTCCCGCTCCGGCGCGGGGCCGACGGCCCCGAACCAGGTCCGGCCGAGGATATCGCCCCGACCTGACCGGTACGCCGGTCAGCCCACAGGAGCGGCCCTGGCCTCGTCCCGCCACGCCGCGGACGGGATGCGCGAACTCGCGGGCCTCGTCGGCGGCGGGACGGTCAGGGTTGGGCGAGCCGGGCGGCGACCGCCGCGACGTGTGCGTCGGACTCGGTGAGCGCCGCCCGGACGTGTCGGGCGCCGGTCGGGCCGTAGAAGACGCCGGCGGCGACCAGGATGCCCCGGCGAGCCAGCCAGTCGACGGTGTCCCAGCAGTTCTCCCCGCGGGTCATCCACAGGTAGAGCCCGGCCTCGGAGTGTTCGACCGTGAAGCCCGCCCGGGTGAACGCGGCGAACAGCGTCTCCCGCCGCGCCCGGTAGCGTTCCCGCTGCTCGTCGGCGTGCGCCTGGTCGGTCAGCGCGGCCACCATGGCGGCCTGCACCGGCGCCGGGACGATCATGCCGGCGTGCTTGCGGACCCTGAGCAGCTCGGCGACCAGCGCCGGGTCACCGGCGACGAACCCGGCGCGGTAGCCCGCCAGGTTGGAACGTTTGGACAGCGAGTGCACCGCCAGCACCGAGTCGTACGACCCGCCGCACACCTCGGGCGAGAGCACCGACACCGGCTCGGCGTCGGGGGTCCAGCCCAGTGGCAGGTAGCACTCGTCGCTGGCCACCACCGCGCCGCGCTGCCTGGCCCAGTCGACCACCTTGCGCAGGTGCGCGGCGGGCAGCACCCGGCCGGTGGGGTTCCCCGGCGAGTTGACCCAGACCAGGCGTACCCGCGAGGTCGGGCCGACGGCGGTGAGCGAGTCGGCGCGGACGGTGGTGGCACCGGCGAGCCGGACCCCGTCCTCGTAGGTGGGATACGCGATCGACGGCACCACCACCACGTCACCGGGGCCGATCCCGAGCAGGGTGGGCAGCCAGGCGACCAGTTCCTTGGAACCGATCGTCGGCAGGACGCCCAACCCGTCGAGGCCGGCGCCGCAGACCCGGGCCACCCAGGCGGCGATGGCGTCGCGCAGTGCCGGGGTACCCGCGGTCAGCGGATACCCCGGGGCGTCGGACGCGTCCGCCAGCGCCTGCCGGATCACCGGCGGCACCGGGTCGACCGGCGTGCCCATCGAGAGGTTGATCAGGCCGTCCGGGTGCGCCGCGGCCAGGGTGGCAGCGGCGTCCAGCGTGTCCCAGGTGAACTCGGGCAGCCGTGCCGAAACCGGCGCGGGGCGGTTCAGTGGCCCTCTCCGCGCGGCGGCTGGGCGGCGACGAAGGAGGCGTCCTTCTCCACCTTGCCGATCTTCGACGCGCCACCCGGCGAGCCCAGGTCCTCGAAGAACTCGTAGTTGGCCCCGGTGTAGTCCTTCCACTGCTCCGGGACGTCGTCCTCGTAGAAGATGGCCTCGACCGGGCAGACCGGCTCACAGGCACCGCAGTCGACGCACTCGTCGGGGTGGATGTAGAGCATCCGATTGCCCTCGTAAATGCAGTCGACCGGGCACTCCTCGATGCATGCCTTGTCGAGCACATCGACGCACGGCTCGGCGATGATGTAGGTCACCGGTCTTCTCCTCCGCAAGACTCGTCGCGATCACCCGCGACGCTAAGAGCCTAGTATCTCGCCGGGGAGGAGGTCGATCGTGCTCCGACAGCAGGACGTGGGACACCGGATCGTGGTCCGGCGGGTCGTGGGTGAGCGTGCCGGCCGGCCGCTCTTCTCGGACGCCCTCGGCGAACTGGTCGAGCTGACCGGCACGCACCTGACGCTGGCCACGGCCCAGGGTCGGCTGCGGGTGGCGCTGGACGAGGTGCACCGGGCCAAGCGGGTGCCGGCGACCCGGCGGCCCACCGCCGCCGCCGTCGTCGAGTTGGAGCTGGCCGCCGACGAGGCCTGGCCGGCGGCGGTACGGGGCCGGCTCGGCGGCTGGCTGTTGCGTTCCGCCGAGGGCTGGAGCGGCCGGGCCAACTCCGCCCTGCCGGTCGGCGACCCGGACCGGCCGCTGCCCGAGGCGGTCGACGCGGTGCTGCGCTGGTACGCCGACCTCGGCCAGCCGGCCATGGTCAACACCCCGCTGCCGCTGGCCACCCCGGTCGGCGCGGAACTGGACGCCCGGGGGTGGACGGCCCGGCCGCTGGTGTTGGTGCAGACCGCGTCGCTGGCCGCACCGCTGCCGGCTCCGCCGCTGGCCGCCGACACGCCGCTGGTCGAGCTGGCGACCGCCCCGTCGGAGGACTGGCTGGCGATCGCCGCCGACCGCAAGGGTGGCCTGCCGGACTCTGCCCGGCACGTGCTGACCGCCGTGGGCCGGGTCCGCTTCGCCCAGGTGTACGCCGACGGCAGGCTGCTCGCGACGGGTCGGGGCACGATCACCGGGCAGGGGCGTTGGCTGGGGCTCAGCCTGATCGAGGTGGTGCCCGAGGCACGGCGGCGAGGGCTGGCCAGGCGGGTGGTCGGCGCACTGGCCGACTGGGCCCGCGCGGAGGGCGCCACCCGGGCCTTCCTCCAGGTGGAGCAGCGCAACCCGGCTGCGGTGGCGCTCTACCGGGGGCTCGGCTTCACCACCCACCACACCTACCTGACCCGGGTCGCTCCACCCGCCTGATGATCGACTCCGTTTGCGGCAAACGGCGCTATGCCCTGACCAGGACAGCACCGATCGCCGCACACGGAGTCGATCAACGCCGGGACGGAGCCGGCCGCCCCTGCGGGGCCGGTCAGCGCCGGACGACCCGGCGGGGCTTCGCCGCCTTAATCTCGGCGTACCGCTTGAGCTGCTGGGAACGGTGATCGAGGCCGAGCGCGGTCAACACCAGGTAGCCGATGGCCACACCGGCGCCGGCGGCCAGCAGGTACAGCCAGATCTGGGCGAAGAACAGCCCGGCACCCCCGCCGAACGGGTTGTTGCCGACCAGCAGCGGCCCGACCAGCACGGTCAACGCCAGCGCGATCGCCACCGCCGCGCCCACGTCGGCACCCCAGGATCCGGCCGGACGGGTCCGCCCCTGCACGAAGACGATCGCGGCAAGGGCCGTCCCGATCACCACGAACATGCCGAGCGAGACCCGGTCGGCGGCGGTGTCGTTGCCGTCGAAGCCGAGCTTGATGATCACCCGAGCCACCACGTTGACCGCGAACAGCGCTCCCGCCAGCACACCGACCGCGCGCCACCGATCCTTCATCGCACGCCTCCCGCCGTACCGCCCGCCCCTGCGGCGGGCCTTCTGGCAGGAATGTCTACCACCACACCCTGAGTGCCGTCATCACCCGTGGTGACCGCGCTGCGGCGAGCTGACGATCCGGCGGAACGCCATCACCGCGAAGGTCATCGCGCCGGCCGTGATCATCGCCAGCCCGACCCAGTTGTCCCCGGTCAGCAGCAGGTCACCCTCGGCCGTCCGGACCGCCCCCATCGCCATCAGCGCGAACCAGGGCAGCGCGGGCAGCGCCAGCGCCCACGTCCGGCCGACTGTCACGTACGCGAACCAGCTCAGCACGATCGCGGCGGCGATGGTCACCGGCACCGACACCCCGACCAGGTGACCGTCGACCCGTACCGGAGCCAGCACCAGCCCGAGCACGGCGGCGAGCACCCCGCCGGCGGCCGAGACGATGCCGCCGGCCACCCGCAGGGCCCGGTCGGCCAGGCGGTACCCCGCGCCCGGCGGTGGCGGCGCAACGGTCTCCTGCTCCACGAGGGGCATCGGCGCGGCGGGCAGGGTCACCGGAGTCCGGCCGTCGCGGCCGAGGAACGGTCCGGCCGCTCCGCCGCCAAGCCGGCGAAGAGGTCGGCCTCCCAGCCGTACCGGCCCGCGCCTGGACCCTTCTCCCCCACCGCGAGGGTGAAGTACTCCACCCCCATGAACTCGGCGCCGAAGTTGCCGGCGATGGAGTAGAGCCACGAGGTGGCCGGGATCTGGGTGGCGTGGGCGCGCATCGCCGCCTCCTTGGCGGCGTGCTGGTCGGTGGCGTCGATGCGGGCGGCGATCTCGTCGTCCGGGGTACCGAAGGGCAGCTCGTCGGCGCTGCTGATGCCCGCGAAGGGGTTGTCCGACGCCTCGACGAAGGCGAACAGGCCGGCTTCCAGCACGCTGCGCGGCATGGCCGTCCAGTAGACCTTGGCCGGGGCGCAGCCCTGCGCGGACGCCAGCTCGTGCGCCCGCATCGCCACCCGGTGGGCCTGGATGTGGTCGGGATGGCCGTAGAAGCCGTTCGGGTCGTACGTGATCATGACCTGCGGACGGACCTCGCGCATGATCTCCACCAGGTGCCCGGCGGCCTCGTCCAGGTCGGCCTGCCAGAAGGCGCGGGGATGGCCGTTGGTGGCCAGCCCCATCATGCCGGAGTCGCGGTAGCGGCCAGCCCCACCGAGGAAGCGGTGGTCGGTGACGCCGAGCGCGGCGCAGGCGGCGGCCAGCTCGCCGATCCGGTAGCCGCCGAGCTGGTCGGCCTCGGCCGCGGCGAGCTGGGCCAGCTCCGGTACGTGGATCTCGCCCTCCTCGCCGAGGGTGCAGGTCACCAGCGTGACGTGGGCGCCGGTGGCGGCGTAGTGCGCCATCGTCGATCCGGTGCCGATGGACTCGTCGTCGGGGTGCGCGTGGACCAGCAACAGGCGTCGGTCGGGCAGCGTCGTCACGAGCGTCACTCTAACCGGCGGTTCTGGTCCGCCGACGGTTACGCGTCCCTCAGGTCGGCCACATCCCACCAGGGCCGCACCTACCATCCGAGGCGTGGACTTTCCCGAGCTGGCCGCCCGTACCCGTCGGTTCAGCCACGGGGCGCCGCGCGCCGTCACCGTGGCCGACGACGGCTCCCGGGTGGTCTTCCTCCGCTCGGGCGGCCCGGAGGACCCGACCGAGGCGCTCTGGGCGCTGGACGTGGCGACCGGCGAGGAACGGCTGATCGCCGACCCGGCCGCGCTGCTGGGCGGGGACGACCCGGCGGTGCTTTCGCCCGGGGAACGGGCGTTGCGCGAACGGCAACGCCTGAACACCGGCGGCATCGGCTCGTACGCGCTGGACGCGGCGGGTCGGATGGCGGTCTTCCCGCTGGCCGGCCGGCTGTTCCGGGCCGACCTGGTGCACGGCGACGTGGTCGAGGTGCACACCGTCGGGCCGGTGCTCGATCCGCGCCCCGATCCGACCGGCGAGCGGCTGGCGTACGTCACGGACGCCGCCGAGGGGGTCCGCCGGGGCGAGTTGCGCGTCATCGAGCCCGACGGCGCCGACAACCTGCTGGCCGGGGAGGACTCCGGGGTGACCTGGGGGCTGGCCGAGCACGTGGCGGCCGAGGAGTTCCACCGGTTCCGCGGCTACTGGTGGGCCCCGGACGGCCGGTCGGTGCTGGCCGCCCGGGTCGACGAGAGCCGACTGCCGCGCTGGTACCTGCACGATCCCACCGACCCGGCGAGCCCACCGGCCAGCGTCGCGTACCCGCGGGCGGGCGGCCCGAACGCCGAGGTCAGCCTGCACCTGCTCGACCTCGACGGCGGCTGGGTCGACGTGCACTGGGACCGGGAGACCTACCCCTACCTGGCGTCGGTGACCTGGGCCGACGGCGGGCCGCTGATCACCGTGCTGCGTCGCTCGCAGCAGCACGGTCTGGTGCTGGCGGTCGACCCGCGAACCGGGGAGACGCAGGTGCACGCCGAGCTGGCCGACCCGCGCTGGGTGGAGCCGATCCCGGGTACCCCGGCGCACCTGCCGGACGGCCGGGTGCTGGTCGGCGGCGAGCTGGCCCACGACGGGTACGACGCCCGTTGCCTGTTCGCCGACGGAACCCTGCTCACCCCGCCGTCGCTGTACGTCCGCCGGGTGGTGGGACGGCTGCCGACCGGCGGCGGCCCGGCCGACCTGCTGGTCGAGGCGAGCGAGGGCGAGCCGAGCCAGCGCCACCTGTTCCGGGTGCGGACCACGATCGGCGGTGGGGTGGACACCCGGCGGATGAGCGGCACTCCCGGTTGGCACACCGCCGCCGTCGGCGGGGACGTGCTGGTGGTCGGCACCGCCACCCTGGACGACCCGGGCACCACCTGGTCGGTGTGGCGCGGCGACGGGGAGGTTGCCCGGCTGCGGTCGCTGGCGGCAACCCCGCCGTACGCGCCGCGGCCGACGCTGGTCCGGGTGACCGACCGGCGACTGCCGACCGGGGTGCTGTACCCGACCGATCACGTCAAGGGCACCCGGCTGCCGGTGCTGTTGGACGTCTACGGCGGCCCCGGTCACCAGGAGGTGGTGGCCGCCCGGGCGGCCTGGCTGGAGCGGCAGTGGTGGGCCGAGCAGGGCTTCGCCGTGGTGACGATCGACAACCGGGGTACGGCGGGGGTGGCCCCCTCGTTCGAGAAGGCAATCCACCGGCGGATGGCCGACGTGATCCTGGCCGACCAGATCGACGCGCTGACCGCGCTGGCCGACAAGCACCCGGACCTGGACCTGGACCGGGTGGCGGTGCGCGGCCGGTCGTTCGGGGGGTGGCTGGCCGGGTTGGCGGTGCTGCGTCATCCGGAGCTGTTCCGCTGTGGGATCGCCGGTGCCCCGATCACCGACTGGTCCCTGTACGACACCGCCTACACGGAGCGCTACCTGGGGATGCCGGACGACGGGATCGACGTCTACGCCCACCACTCGTTGGTGGAGCTGGCCGCCGAGCCGGTGGTCGCCACGGAGCAGGCCCGGCCGCTGTTGCTGGTGCACGGCATGGCCGACGACAACGTGCTGGCCGCGCACACGCTGCGGCTCTCGGCGGCGCTGCTGTCCACCGGCCGGCCGCACGCGGTGTTGCCGCTGACCGGGGCGACGCACCTGGCGGCGGGTGGGGTGTCGGAGCGCCTGCTCCGCCTGGAGCTGGACTTCCTCCGCCGGCACCTGTAGCCGCCCACCAGACATTGATCATGGTCCGGGTCTTTCCAACGTGCGGGACACACGGGACACTGCGTTGCGCGGCCGGATCGTGGAGATCGGCGTAACGTGTGTCACTTAGCTGCGCCGGTGTTCCGGCGCGGTCGTTGGTGTGCGCGAGAGGTGGCAGCGGACGCGGTCTGGCCGGTCCGCTGACCGGTACGGAAGGTGACCCGCCGCCCCCTTGCGGGGCCCGTCAGGGAGACTGGAATGACATCAACGGCAATGCGGCCGCGGGGAGCGCGGGCACGCGCCGCGATCGCGGCGAGGACATTGCGGACGGACCGCTGGTGGCTCGCCCCCCTGCTGACCGTCGTCGGCCTCACCGCCTGGGTGGCGTACGCGACGGTCCGGGTCTTCATGCACAAGTGGTACTGGGTCGAGTCGTACCACTACCTGACCCCGTTCTACTCCCCCTGTGTGACCGACCGGTGCGTCGAGGGCGCCTCGCACTTCGGCCGGTTCCTGCCCGGCTGGTGGATCGTTCCGGACGCGGCGTTGACCCTGCCGTTCCTGCTGCTGTTCCGGCTCACCTGCTACTACTACCGCAAGGCGTACTACCGGTCGTTCTGGCTGTCGCCCCCGGCCTGCGCGGTGCCGGACGGGCACAAGGCCTACAGCGGCGAGACCCGGTTCCCGCTGCTCGGGCAGAACCTGCACCGCTACTTCTTCTACGCCGCCGCGATCATCTCGCTGATCAACACCTGGGACGCGATCCTGGCCTTCCACTCCCCGAAGGGCCTCGGGTTCGGGCTGGGCAACATCATCCTGCTCGGCAACGTGGTGATGCTCTGGGCGTACACCATCTCCTGCCACTCCTGCCGACACATCATCGGCGGTCGGCTCAAGCACTTCTCCACAAGCCCGGTGCGCTACCAAGCCTGGACGTTCGTGTCCAAGCTGAACGTCCGGCACATGCAGCTCGCCTGGATCACCCTCGGCACCCTCGCCCTCACCGACTTCTACGTCATGGCGGTGGCGGCCGAGTGGATCGACGACCTGCGGTTCATCAACTAGAGGGCGCCTGGACATGACGACTACCACTCGCATCGAACGACACCACTACGATGTCGTCGTGATCGGGGCCGGCGGCGCCGGTCTGCGCGCGGCGATCGAGGCCCGGCTGGCCGGCCGGAAGACGGCGATCATCTCGAAGTCCCTGTTCGGCAAGGCGCACACGGTGATGGCCGAGGGTGGCGCGGCCGCCGCCATGGGCAACGTCAACAGCCGGGACAACTGGCAGGTGCACTTCCGCGACACCATGCGCGGCGGCAAGTTCCTGAACAACTTCCGGATGGCCGAGCTGCACGCCAAGGAGTCGCCGCAGCGGATCTGGGAGCTGGAGACGTACGGTGCGCTCTTCGACCGCACCAAGGACGGCAAGATCTCCCAGCGCAACTTCGGCGGCCACGAGTACCCCCGGCTGGCGCACGTCGGCGACCGGACCGGCCTGGAGCTGATCCGCACCCTCCAGCAGAAGATCGTCTCCCTCCAGCAGGAGGACAAGCGCGATCTCGGCGACTACGAGGCCCGGATCAAGGTCTTCTCCGAGACGACCATCACCGAGCTGCTGCTCGACGGGGACCGGATAGCCGGCGCGTTCGGCTACTACCGGGAGTCCGGCGAGTTCGTCCTCTTCGAGGCACCGGCGGTGGTGCTGGCCACCGGTGGCGTGGGCCGGTCGTACAAGGTCACCTCGAACTCGTGGGAGTACACCGGGGACGGGCACGCGCTGGCGCTGCGGGCCGGGGCGACGCTGATCAACATGGAGTTCCTCCAGTTCCACCCGACCGGCATGGTCTGGCCACCCTCGGTGAAGGGCATCCTGGTCACCGAGTCGGTCCGCGGTGACGGCGGTGTCCTGAAGAACTCCGAGGGCAAGCGGTTCATGTTCGACTACGTGCCGGACGTGTTCCGCAAGCAGTACGCGGACAACGAGGCCGAGGCGGACCGCTGGTACGCCGACCCGGACAACAACCGGCGTCCGCCGGAGCTGCTGCCCCGCGACGAGGTCGCCCGCGCGATCAACAGCGAGGTCAAGGCCGGTCGGGGTACGCCGGCCGGCGGCGTCTACCTGGACATCGCCTCTCGCAAGTCGGCCGATGAGATCCGCCGTCGCCTGCCGTCGATGTACCACCAGTTCAAGGAGCTGGCCGACGTCGACATCACGAAGGAGCCGATGGAGGTCGGCCCGACCTGCCACTACGTGATGGGCGGCGTCGAGGTGGACCCGGACTCCGGGGCGGCGGCCGGGACGGTGCGCGGCCTCTTCGCCGCCGGCGAGGTCTCCGGCGGCATGCACGGCTCCAACCGGCTCGGCGGGAACTCCCTGTCCGACCTGCTGGTCTTCGGTAAGCGGGCCGGTGGGCACGCGGCGTCGTACACCGAGCAGTTGGCCTCCCGCCCGAGGGTGTCGATCAGCGCGGTGGAGGCCGCGGTGGAGACGGCGCTGGCGCCCCTGCAGCGGGACACCGGCGAGAGCCCGTACACCCTCCAGCAGGACCTGCAGGCGGTGATGGGGGATCTGGTGGGGATCATCCGCCGGCAGGGCGAGCTGGAGGATGCCCTGCGCCGGCTCGCGGAGCTGCGCGAGCGGGTGGCCAAGGTCAGCGCGAGCGGCGGCCGGCGGTACAACCCGGGCTGGCACCTGGCGCTGGACCTGCGCAACATGCTGGTCGTCTCCGAGTGCACCGCGATGGCGGCGCTGGAGCGGCAGGAGTCCCGCGGCGGGCACACCCGGGAGGACTTCCCGGCGATGGACCCGAAGTGGCGGCGGGTGAACCTGGTCTGCGCGCTGGACGGCGACACCGTACGCCTGACGCACAAGCCGCTGCCGAAGATGCGGCCGGAGTTGGTCGGCCTCTTCGACCGCGCCGAGCTGGCCAAGTACCTGACCGACGAGGAGCTCGCGGAGTTCGACGCCGTCACCGAGGAGGAGCGCTGAGGATGGGTGACAACGGTTCCCCGGCCGGCAAGCCGGGCGCGAAGCGACGGTTCCGCATCTGGCGGGGCGACGAGAACGGCGGCGACCTGCGCGACTACACCGTCGAGGTGAACGAGGGCGAGGTGGTCCTCGACGTGATCCACCGACTGCAGGCCACCGACGCGCCGGACCTGGCCTGCCGCTGGAACTGCAAGGCGGGCAAGTGCGGCTCCTGCTCGATGGAGATCAACGGCAAGCCGCGGTTGAGCTGCATGACCCGGATGTCCACCTTCACCGAGGACGAGACGGTCACGGTGACGCCGCTGCGCACCTTCCCGGTCATCCGGGATCTGGTCACCGACGTCTCCTTCAACTACGAGAAGGCACGGGAGACCCCGGCCTTCGCCCCGCCGGAGGGCGTGGCGCCGGGCGACTACCGGATGCAGCAGGTCGACGTGGAACGCTCGCAGGAGTTCCGCAAGTGCATCGAGTGCTTCCTGTGCCAGAACGTCTGCCACGTGATCCGCGACCACGAGGAGAACAAGCCGGCGTTCTCCGGGCCGCGGTACTTCATCCGGGCCGCCGAGCTGGACATGCACCCGTTGGACGCGCGAACCGACCGCCGGGAGTACGCGCAGGCGGAGCAGGGCCTCGGCTTCTGCAATATCACGAAGTGCTGCACGGAGGTCTGCCCCGAGCACATCAAGATCACCGACAACGCGATCATCCCCATGAAGGAACGGGTCGTCGACCGCAGGTACGATCCCCTCGTGTGGCTTGGTAGCAAGATCTTCCGTCGGGGTCAGGAGCCCCAGAGCACCGCGGGCAGCGCGGGAAAGGAGTCCGTGGTGCACAGCGGCGTTCGGCAGGTCGGGGTCCACTCGCACGGCGGGGGTTCGGGCGACCCGAGCGCCGAGGTACAGGCCCAGAAGGGTGTGAACTGGCACCGTGAGGTCCCGCACCCGACCGCCCCGGCGGTGGACGCCAGCGGCAAGCTGCCGCTGACGGAGCTGACCTTCGACCGGGCGGCGGCACCGTCGCCGTTCGGTGACGACGTGACCTTCCCGCTGCCTCCGGAGCACCTCAACTTCGCCCACCCGAGCCAGGACGAGAAGCACTGAGCAGCACCACCACGTTGACGGGGGCCTGCGGCTGACGCCGCCGACCCCCGTCGGCGTCTGTGGGCACTGATCAGAAAGCGGCGGCGAGCAGGAGGGGGCGGAGGGCGGCCACGATGGGAGCGTCGGCGGGCAGCCAGGTGACGGTGTCCAGCTCGGTGGCGGAGAGCCAGCGCATGGCGGAGTGCTCCAGCGCCTGCGGCTGGTCCCCGTGCAGCAGCCGGGCGGTGTACACCTTGAGCACCGAGCGCCCGTGGGCCATCCGGACATCGCCGCCGACCCGGTCCCCGATCGCCACCCGCACCGCCAGTTCCTCGGCGCACTCGCGGACCAGGGCGGCCACCTCGCTCTCCCCCGGCTCGACCTTGCCGCCGGGGAACTCGTACCGGCCGGCCACCTCGGGGGGCGCGGACCGCGCGCAGGCCAGCACCCGCCCTCCGGAGATGATCGCCGCGCCGACGATGACCTTCGGCTCGCGCCGCTCGGCCTGTCCGTTTCCGTCTACCCGTTCGGTCCGCACGGGCGTCCAGCGTGCCAGATCAATCGGCGATTCGGGTACCTAGCCCGGCCATCAGGTCAGCAGAACACGGAAGTGTGGGCGTGGACACACCGGTGTCTCCCCGACAGACTGGAAAGCATCACAAGGACACGGGACGGCGACGATTTGGCCACAAGCCGGCAACGACGCCTGGGAGGTGCGGTGATGCGCGCGCTGTTCAGCAGCCGGGCCAAGCACGACTATCTCAGCGACGCGTTGACGCTGCTCAGCGGCTGGACCCGCGAGGGTGAGCAGATTCGCCGTACCCTCGTCATGGACGACACCCAGCACGCGGCACTGACCGAACGGGTCAAGGTGGTGGCCGACGCGCTGCGGCTGCGCCCCGAGATCAGCCGGCGGGATCGTGAGACGCAGATTCGGGTCGGGCACGGCGACGGCGAGCCGTTGACCGAGGGCGAGGTTCTCCTGGCCGCCCGCATCGAGGACGCGTACCGAGCCGTCACCGAGCACTGAGGGCAGCTCGCGCCTCCGTGGCAGGTGTCCATCGCCGACCCCCGTCCACGTCGACCTGACGGTCGACTCCGTCGTCAGCCTACCGCCGGTTCAGCGGGCCGGGTCGCCCTGCGCGGTGGACAATCCCAGGGCTTGGCGTACGGCCAGGTCGGTCTGCGGGTCGCGGCGCTGCTCGGCCTGCGCCGCCAGCCGCAGCATCTGCTCCCGGTCGGGAGCCTGCTCCGCGCGCAGCCAGGCCATCGCCGCCCCCTGGGACTCGGCGATCAGCTTCTCGACCGGTTCCCGGGCCTGCGCCGGCCAGGCCGCCCCGCTCAGGGTGAGCCACATGCTGGCGTTCGCCGAGCCGGCCCGCTCCACCATCGCCCGCAGTTCGGCCGGCGCGGCGGTCGGCCCTTCGGCGGCGAGGACGGCACGGGCCTCGTTGAACTCGCGAACCGCCATCAGGTACGTGTACTGCTCCGGGCGGAGCACCGTGGCGTCCTGGCGCAGCGGACGGGTCAACGGCTGCCCACCGGCGGCCAGGTAGCAGGTGATCCGCGGGGCGCTCTCCCACTCGACGCGGGACGGGACGTACCAGCGCAGCCGCACGTCGGCCGGGAGCGACAGCGGATCGAGGACGTAGCTGCGCTGCTGCCGCCGGCATTCGCTCTCCGCCCGGGCGGAGAGCGCGGCGCTGCCCGGGTACGCCTCACCGGGGTACCGCGCGTAGCCGGGCAGATGGTCGATCAGCTCCCCGTCGTGCGGTTCGGTGCAGGCGACCGTGGTGATCCGGTCCGGCGCGGTGCGCGTACCCGCCGGGGCGTCGCCGACGCGGAAGCAGTCCCCCGTCCGCAGGGCCTGGACGCCGCTCTCCTGCGGGCCGGAGCGGAACGGCAGCCCGGTCACCACCAGCATCGCCGCGAACGCCCAGGCCGCGCAGAGCACCAGGCCGGCGACGGCGAAGCCCCGCCCCCGCTGCCCGGACCGACGAATCTGGACGAGCGCGACCAGCCCGAGGACCAGCCCGAACACGCCACCGAGCAGGCCGAGGACGAAGGCGGCGACGGCCGTCCGGTTCGTCCGCGTCCGGTGGCCCGCCCACGGCTCCCATCCGCCGTCGGTGGCCTCCGGCACGGCGGGTGGCACAGGACGGCCCGGCCTGTCGTCCCCGGTCATGTCCCGCTTCCTCCCCGTGTCCGCTCTGCGGCGTGCAGAGTAGCCGACCGCCCCGTCACCGGCCGCCGGTGCTGGCGCCGGCTGCCTACCGTGGATCCATGGCCAATGCGACGTATGACCGCAAGGAGCAGTTCCAGCAGATCCAGAGTGGACTGCTCGACGGCGAGCAGATCATCGCCGTCTACGACGCCATCGGCACCGGCACCGGCTTCATCGGGCTGACCGACCGTCGAGTGATCATCCAGGACCGGTCCTTCGTCGGCAAGCGGTACGCGATCACCAGCATCCCGTACTCGAAGATCACCAGCGTGAGCGTGGTCAGCAACAAGTCGTGGGGCGGGTCGTTCTTCTCCACCGGGGCGATCGCCATCCACGTCGGCACCCACACGTACGAGGTGGAGTTCCGCGGCTCCCAGAAGAGCCACCACGTGCACAACGTCATCCTGCACTACATCTCCTGACCCGGCCAGGGGGCGGCGGTTCGGTGGCGGTCAATGCCGGGTGAGTCGGCGGGAGCAGGGGCCGTCGTGGTCGGCGCGGAGCAGGCACCGCCGGCCAGCGGGCATCCGCAGGTCGCAGAAGACCCGGTGACGTATGGCCTGCTCGTCCTCCGCCGAGACGGTCGTCTCCCCCGGGTCGGCCGGGGAGAGCACCCCCGCCCACCGGGCCAGCACCCGGGCTAGTCGTACCGCGCCGGCCAGGTCGGCGGCACGCACCGGCAGGTGTACGACGTACCGCTCCCGCTCGACCACCATCACCACCGACCTGCGTTGATCCGGCGCGCCTGCTCGGACTGCCAGCGGCGCAGGGCGTCCTTGATCCGTGCCGTCTCCAGCCGACTCTCCCGCAGCGCCTGGTAGACCGCGTCGAGGTCGCCGGCCACCCGGTCGAGGAACGCCTGCACCTCGTCCGGGTCGAGGCCGCGCCGGCCGAACCGGGCCGGACGGAACCGCCGCTGCCGCACCTGCCAGGGCAGCAGCGGCAGGTACGCCGACGAGCGGTAGGCCCCGTCGGGCCGGTGGGCTCCCTCCGGCCGCTGGTTTCGGCCGGGCCGTCGGAACGGGACACGCATGAGGTCCACCTCGCCGTCGTGGGATGGATGGGGTGGCCGCACCCGCCCGCCGCGCACGGGCGGGCCACCCC
>NZ_SMJY01000084.1:0-23727 GCF_004348355.1 Micromonospora sp. KC721
GGGCAGGTGCTCTCGTACGACCGGATGCCGTTGGTGTTGGACAGCGGGCACAGGAACTGCGTGTACCGGGTGTCGCTGTCGACGAAGATCTTCAACCACGGGATGACGTTGCGCATCATCGTCGGGTTGTTCGACGTCGGGAAACCATGCCCCGCGCCGGTCAACTCCAGATACGCCTTCTCCACCCCGGACGGCACCTGACCGTAGTAGTTCCGAATACTCGCCGGAGTGGTCGTTCCGTCGTTCTGTCCGGCGAGGAGCATCGTCGGCACCCGCATGTTGTTCAACGTCTGCGACGCGCTGAACGGCGCCAACCCGACCGTGGTCTTCAACGACGGCCGCTGCAGGGCCGCGTAGATGGCCCCACCACCACCCATCGAGTGGCCCATCACCGCCGCCCGACTCGCGTCCACCCGGTCCCGCACCGAACTACGCTGGGTCAGATAGTCCAACGCGGCCAACAGCTGCGTACCACGCGCCGCGTCCCAGTCGTTACGACTGTTCGTGTCGATCCCGATCACCACGAACCCGAACGACGCCAGCCACGGCCCCATCCAGGCACCCTCAGCAGCCCACGTCGCCGTGTAACCCGGCACGACCGCCACCGCACCGAACCGACCCTGGCTGGTGTCCGTCGGGTAGTAGATCACCCCACCACCGAACCCGTTCCCCGCCGGCACACTCACCTGCGCCGTCGCGAACGTCCCCCGCGACGCCCCCACACTGGCTGGAGTCGGATCCGGACCCCGCTGGTACGGATTGTCCGCCGCCAACGCCGGACGAACCGCCACCGCGACCGACAAGGCGCAGAGCGCGACCGCGGCCACCGCCGCGGTGCGCCGCCACCGCCCACCCGAGCGGCCGGACCTCGGCCGGTCGGCCTCGGCGATCCCCGATACCCGGGGCTCAGTTTCGCTTTCTGACATTGCCTTGTACCTCCTTGCGACATAAGGCGGAGAGACGATGAGGCAGGCGGCTCCCGGTCCGGACGATGGCCGTGGTGGCGCCCGGGCTCGGCTCGTCCCGGGTTACCGGTCTGTGACGTCGTCAGCCCGTCCGGCGTCGGCGATGCGCCCGGCCGGTTGGGCCACAGGCGCGTCGACTCCCGGTCCGGCGTACCTGGGCGGGGCGTGGTTCACCGGTCCCGCACACCGTGCGGCCAGCCTCCGGCCCGCTCGTCGCTCCCGGCGACCGTGCCGGAGCACGACGGACGGCTCGGATACGCGACGAAGTGCCCCTCTTCGTCACGCGACCGGGACCGACACCGGACGTCGGGTCGCTGTTGCCCGCACTGGCTCCCGCAGAACCAGGATGTGTCGGATAGTCTGTCGCCGACGCACACAAGTGTCAAACGATTGTTCTCGATGGAATGATGTCCGCAAGGGCTCCCGCAGCGGCGGAACCACTACAGTCGGCAGCGCCCCTCACCACCCTTCGCGCCGGAGCACACGTGGTTAGCCCGTTCGACATCGAGGAGATCTTTCCCGACACCGCCGCCGAGCCCGTACGGCTGCCACGTCGACAGACCGGCGGCTCACCCCAGGGCCTCGCGGTGACCCTGATCACCGACTACACGCTGCGCACCCGCGCCTGGCTGCCGACCGCGGCGATCGTCGCCCTGCTCGGCGACTTCGACGTGACCACCGGTGCCGCGCGTACGACCATCAGCAGGCTGGCCCGGCGTGGCGTACTGGAGGGCAGCCGGCAGGGCCGCCACAGCTCGTACCGGCTGACCCTGGCCGCCGCCGCCAACCTGTCCCTCGGCGGCATGACGGTCGCCGCGTACGCCGCCCATCCCGACATCTGGGACGGGTCGTGGACACTCGTCATCTTCACCCTGCCGAAGGAGGAGAGCATCCGGCGGAGCACGCTCCGCACCCACCTGCGGTGGCTCGGATTCGCTCCCCTGTACGACGGGGTCTGGGTGTCGCCGAACCCGCTGACCATCAAGGAACGGGCCGAGTTGCCCGCCGTGACCCCGGGGACGATCACCGCGTTCCGCGCCCAGCACCTGGAACTGACGGCCGGCGGCACGCGCAACCCGATCGACGCCTGGGACATCGCCGGCATCGCCGAGCAGTACGACAGGTTCATCCAGCGCTGGGAACCTCTGCTGCCCGACCTACGGACCGGTAGTGTCACCGGCGCCGCAGCCGTGCGTGCCCGCGCCGAGGTGATGGACACCTACCGCCGGTTCCCGGCCCTCGACCCCCTGCTGCCCAGCGAACTCATGCCGCCCGACTGGCCCCGGGCACGCGCGCGGGAACTGTTCCGCACCGTGTACGACCACCTGGCCGAACCAGCCCAGGAGCACGTACGCGCCGTCGTCGCCCAGACCGTCGAGGGACCCCACCTCGACATCCGGGCCCACACCGTCGCCGAGATGAGCCTCGGCATCCGCCCGCTGCACCCGGACGACGGCCCCGGTGAGGACCCGGCGCCGACCGGGACGGCGAGCAGTGGCGCAGTGAGGTGACGCGGTCGCGCCGCTGCTCGCAGGTCCAGACGGATCACCCGCCACGCCGGCCTCCCGGCGGGGGTCTCGCGCAGCCGGAAGGGGACGGCAGGGCAATTCCTGCCGCCCTTCGGCTTCCGTCAGACCTTGCCCACCGGCTCCGCGGGCTCAACCGCCACCGGGGCGGGCGACTGACGACGCAGCAGCAGTGCGATCAGCAGCAGCAGCGTGGCTGCCGCCAGGGCCGCCAGGCCCCAGAGCGTGATGTCCATCCCACGCGTGTAGCCGGGCTCGGCCAGCCGACCACCGGCCGTGCTGGCCAGTACCGCGCCGAAGATGGCGATGACCACCGTCTCGCTGGCCAGACGAGCCGTGTTCAGCATGCCAGCGGCAGTCCCGGCCCGGCCGGTTTCGATGCTGGACAGCGCGACACCATCGATCATGCCGGTTGTCATACCCATTCCCGCGCCGAGGGCCAGCAGCGGGCCAGCCAGGGCGAGCGTCCTGATTCCCGGCTCGATGACCGTCAGCCAGGCCGCGCCCACCCCGACGAGAGCGACCGCCATGACGACCACCGCGGTCGGCGGGACCCACCGGGTGAGCACGCTGCTGAACAGGGGCAGCGCCAGCGTCGGCGCGGTGAGCAGGAGCAGGGTGGCACCGGCCTGTCCCGAGGTCATGCCCAGCACCCCGGTGAAGTACGAGGGCAGGTAGACCAACAGCGGGATCATCACGCAGATGATCGTGGCGGCCGCCGCCGAGAAGGCGACGAAGTGCCGGCTACGCAGCAGGCTGAAGTCGAAGAGTGGGTTTCGCTGGTGCCGCTCGACCAGCACGAAGCACAGCAGCAGGGCGGCTGAGGCGACGAAAGCACCCACGACCCACAGGCTCGTCCAACCCTGCCTCGGCCCCTCCACCACGCCGAAGATGAGCAACAGCAGGAATGCGGTGAACGACAGCGTTCCCGGCGGGTCGACCCGGCGGCTCGTCGCGTCCTTCGACTCGGGCAGTCGCGGCACCAGCGCAAGGACGACCAGTGCGGCCAGCGCCGGCGTGGCGAAGACGGCCCGCCAGCCGAACGCGTCGACGAGCACGCCCGCGATGCTTGGGCCGAACGCCAGACCCACACCGAGCGCGGTGCCGAAGAGCCCGAACGCCCGGGTTCGGGCCGGTCCCTCGAACGAGGCGGCGAGCAGTGCGACGCCGCTGGCCGCGGCGGCCGCGGCGCCGATGCCGGCGATCGCGCGGACCACGTCGAGCAGCAGGATGTTGTCCGCCACTGTGCTGATCAGGCCGGTCACCGCGAACACGGCGACGCCGAGGGCATAGATCCGCCGTCGGCCGATGATGTCGGCGAGCGAGCCGCAGGCGAGCATGAAGCTCGCGAAGGTGGCGTTGTAACCGGTCACCACCCACTGCACCGGCGTCAGGTCCGCGTCGAGGTCGGCCGCGATGTCGGACAGCGCGACAGAGGCACCGGTCAGGGTGATCGGCAGCGACACGGTCGACAGCAGCACGGCCGCGAGCACGGTTCCGGGATTCCGACGCACAGTTCTCCTGTTCGTTGAACTCTCACCGGCGTTCCGCCCCTCTGACCGGGGACACCCGCCGCCGACCGGGCAGTCGATGTCGTCTGTCCCCCAGACTGCGACCTGAACAAATATTGAGGTCAAGTCCGATCGGTTTACCAGGGTGCCGGCGGCAGTTCACGAACCTCCGCCGGCAGCCTGTCGGCCGCTACCGTAGGGGGCGAGCCGGTGCGGTCCCGCGCCCAGGGAACCGAGGACATCGTCGGCGTTCGCCAGGAGGCAACGGTCGATGGACAGGCATCCGCACCCCACACAGTCGGCGAAGCTGTCCCGAAGCAGGCGCAGATGGTGGATGCGGGCGTCGAGATCGTCCTGCCAGCCGCGGGACAGCCGTTCCCAGTCGGCACGGGTGGGCACCCGATTGTCGGGCAGCTCAGCCAGCGCCTGCGCAACCCGTGCCAACGGTATGCCGACGCGCTGCGCGATCCGGATGAGCGCCACCCGACGCAGAGTGTCGCGACGGTACCGTCGCTGGTTGCCGGCGGTCCGTGAACTGGTGATCAGCCCCTGGCGCTCGTAGAAGTGCAGCGCCGAGACGCTCACCCCACTTCGCTCGGCGAGTTGCCCCACCGTCAAATCCCTGTCCAGTGTCATGGTCCGACCTTCTGTTGTTCCACCTTTCCCACCACGTTGACCCTAACAATTGTTGAGGTTCTAGGGTGACGGCGACGGTGGTCATCGCGGTGGCCTGGCGCCGGCGGTGGATCCGCTTCGGGCACCCAGCGGCGGCGGCTATTCTGTGCCCATGCGGCAGGCGATTCCTCAAAGCGACCTCGATGGCTGACGCCGACGACGTCCGCCGGCTGGCGCTGGCCCTGCCACACGTGGTCGAGATCGACAGCGAGGGCTTCGACTTCCGGGTCGTCGACAAGGGATTCGTCTGGTCCTACCCCGAGCGCAGGCCCGGCGGGCCGCGCGCCATCCGTACCGACATCGCGGTGCTGTACGTCGGCGACGAGGCCGAGAAGCAGGCCCTGCTCCTCGGCGAGCCCGAGCTTTTCTTCACCACCCCCGCGTACGACGGGTCTCCCCTGGTCATGCTGCGGTTGGCGCAGGTGGGCGTCGACCGCTTGGCGGAACTGGTCACCGACGCGTGGCGCATGCGTGCGCCGGACTCGGTGGAAAGCGACCTCGACGGCGCGACCCCGCGCTGACCCGACCCAGGGACCGCCAGGGCTACGCCGACGGGCACGCACCGGCGGCGGACGGTTCGGCGGCGATCCTGGGCACGGGCGAGCCGGGCACGGTGCCCGGCACCTACATCCTGGTGTTGCACGACAGCGTCGTACTCAACGACCGCGGCGTGCTGACGCGGGAGGGCCGGCCCCCTGGCCCCTCGACGGTCCCGGCCGGCGCAACGCCCGCGCCCGAGCCACCGGCGCCGGATCACCACCGGCCGGGACCGCCCGACCCCCGTCGGGCCGCGCCTACGGGGTACGCGGCGCGTCGATCGTCACCTCAGGACGTGGGTTCCTTGCCGTCCGCCGAGGCCCACAGCACCACCACGTTGTTGGCCAGCGGCGCGACGTCGTAGACGTGCCAGCTGCCCGGCACCTGGTCGGCGGAGGCTTCGAGAGACCTGGAGCCCACCCGGTACTGCGCGGTCTGACCACGGGCGGCCAGCAGCTCACGCGCCTCGGACACCCGCTTGCCCACCAGCGCCTTCAGGTCCGCCTCCTGCCCCTCGGACAGGACCGGGGCATCGCCCTCGACGGTCTCGCCCGGCTTCGGCGTACGACCGAAGACGAGCTGCGCGTGCCCCTTGTAGTCCAGCGGCACCCGGACGGCGACCGAGCAGTTGCCGGTGGCCGAGCAGTCGCCCGGCGCCTCGATCGTCTCGATCGACGGACCGCCACGCTTGTCCTCTTCGGCGAAGATGAGGCGCCCGACCCGGTCCGCGCCGGCGGGCGCCAGTTTGAGGTCGATGCTGAGGCCGTGCCGGGCGAGTTCGGCACGGTACCGCTGCGGGTCGGCCACCGGGTCCAGGATCCTGATGTCGAGGTGACTGTCCGCCCGGGTGACCTGGAGCGCGTCGGCCTGCGCCGGGACGGGGCCGACCGGACTGGACCCGGGCAGCGTCGCGATGCCGAGGAAGGCCAGGGCGCCCAGCCCGGCCACCGTCGGCACGGCGAAGGCGAGACGCCGCCGCCAGCTCCACGACCTGCGGTACGCCGTGCCGTTGACCGGCTGAACGGTGGGCTTGGCGATCTCGGTTACTGGCGACACTTCGGACACTCCCATGATGAGTTGGCGCAGTTCGTCGGCGGCGGACCCGGCCGGACTCGACGCGGAGGCGGGAATACGGAACTGTGGAGACAGCTGCCGGATCAGCCGGTCCTGCTGCTCGTCGGTGTCGGTCATCGGCGATTCCCCGTTCATGTGGTGAGGGACGGTGCCCGCAGCGCCTCGGCGAAGCGGCGACGGGCACGGTGCAGACGGATGCGTGCGGCGTTCGGCGAGCAGTCGAGGGCCACCGCCAACTCGTCAGCCGTCAGCCCCTCCCACGCCACCAGGCGCAGCAGCTCCTGATCGGCCTCCGCGAGCCCGCGGAACGCCGTCGAGATCTCGGCGGGGACATCCGGCTGGGAGACCGTGACGTGGGCGAGTTCGTTGCGCAGTCTGCCGGCGAGCTCCATGCCTCGCCGCGCGGCTCGATGCTGGTTGGCGAGGACGTTGCGGGCGACCCCGAACAGCCACGCCCTGCCCTGGTCCGCCGGGATGTCGTCGATGCGTCTCCACGCGACGACAAAGGTGTCCGCCACCACGTCGGCGGCCTCCTCCGGCCGGTGGGAACGGCGCAGGGCGTACCGGAGCAGATCCTCGTAGCAGGTCCGGTACAGGGCCTCGAACCGGACGGCGGCGTCACCATCGCGCGAGGTGGGTGCGGCGCGTGCCAACTGACTTCCCTTCGCCTGGGCAAGCGCTGGGCGGAACTGCCCAGCATCCTCTACATGTCCGGCGAACGGATGCCGTTTCATCGAAGAGACTCGAACCTCGTCGCGCCGATCATCGCGCTGCCACCGCCGGGCAGGACCGGCAGCCGACCGCGACGCCGAGATCCGCCGCCCTCCGAGTGGCCATCGACACAGATAAACCGATTGACCCAGTGCAACCGGGTTGACACTGTGGGCTCATGAAGCTACGGCTGCTCCTGATCACCGCATTCGCCGCCATTGCCGCCACCCTCGTGGCACCCTCGGCGGCTCACGCCGGCCCCGACGACAACCACAACGCAAGTGTTGCCGGAGTCTCCTCGCGGGCGGCTGGCCCCTGCCCCTACACCGCGTTCTGCCTCTACACCGAGACCGAGCGTCGCGGTCGCATGTTCGTGCTGTACGCGTGCCGCGACTACGCGCTGTACAACTGGAACGGTTACGGGTCCGTCCACAACAACCAGACGCCAGGCACCTGGGCCAACCTACTGGACCAGAACCGCAACGCGATCCACGCCTTCATCCCCCCGGGCGGCGCCGACTGGCTGGACTTCGACCCATTCTGGTACGCCAAGCCGTGCTAGGAGCCAACGGGCCGCTCTCCGGTTGCTCCGTGCCTGCCTGACATCGCTGCAGCACCCTGACAGCACGGCGATGAGGCTGGCCGGCAGTCGACGGCCAGCCTCATCGCCGTGCGCCGGGTAGGCCGTGCCCGGCTCGGCCCGGTTCCGGTCCGCCCTGCCGAACCGACGGCGGGTCGTACCCGCTCGCGTTGGCGCCCGGCGGCGACGGGACTGGCCGACCTGGCAGGTGAGCAACGCCTACGTACGGCTACCGCCGTCGCCGCGATGACCGTCACCGCCCACGGCGGTGGCGCTCTGCCCCGCGACCCGGTGTTCACCGGCCTGACGCTCCTCGGCGGTGGTGTCACGCACGAACCGGTCGAAGAAGCGCAGCAACTCCACCGGGAACGGCATCACCAGGGTGCTGTTCTTCTCCGCCGCCACGTCCGCCACGGTCTGCAACAGCCGCAGCTGGTACGCCCCGGGCGTGTCGGCCATCGCCCGGGACGCGTCGGCCAGCCGCCGGGACGCCTGGAACTCGCCGTCGGCGGCGATCACCCGGGCCCGCCGGTCCCGCTCGGCCTCCGCCTGGCGGGACATCGAGCGCTTCATGCCCTCCGGCAGCGCGACGTCCTTGACCTCGACCCGTTCGATGTTCAACCCCCACGGGCCCTCGGTCGGCGCGTCGATGACCGACTTGAGGTCGGCGTTGACCTTGTCCCGGTCACCGAGCAGTGTGTCCAGGTCGACCTTGCCGATCACCGAGCGCAGCGCCGTCTGCGAGATCTGCAGCACCGCCCCCGGGTACTGGCGTACGTTCACCAGGGCCTTGACCGGATCGACGACCCGGTAGTAGACGACCGCGTCGACGGTGAGCGTCACGTTGTCCCGCGTGATCGCACCCTGCGCCGGCACGTCGATCACCGTGGTCTGCATGCTCACCCGCACCATCCGGTCGACGACCGGAATGATCAACCGCAGGCCGGGTTCGCGGACCGGCGCCACCACCCGCCCGAACCGGAACACCACTCCGCGCTGGTACTGCTGCACGATCCGGATGCTCAGCGCGCCGAGCAGGGCAAGGACGGCGAGCACGATCACCAGGCCGACCACCACGCCCACCCCCATGGCACCCCCTCACGCGTCGCGCGGGCTTTCCCGCTTTCCCGGCGGGTAGTCCTCGCTCGCGCAACCCACTACTCGACGGCGGCGGTGAGCCGGGCGGCGAGGTCGCGGATTCGCGCGACGAGCTCGGATGGCTCGTGTACCCGAAAGCGGAAGCCGGACAGCGCGACGTACACGGCGATCTCGTCGAGTGAGTTGGATCCGGTCCGCAGCAGGCAGGTGTTCTCGTCCACGACCTCGACGACGCCAACGGTGGGCGGGAACCGTTCGGCGGCGGTCTCGGCCGGCGTGTGGAGGGTGATCCGGGCCTGGTACCGGTAGGCGGCCGTGGAGACACCGCGGGCGAGGTAGCCGGCCAGGTCGACGTCGGGTGCCTGGCGGGGCGCGAAGCGGGGTCCGGTCGGAACGCGCGGGCGGATCCGGTCGACCCGGTAGGTGCGCCAGTCGCGCCGGTCGGTGTCCCAGCCCACCAGGTACCAGCGCCGGCCGGTGTGGACCAGGCGGTGCGGTTCGGTGTCGCGTACCGAGGTGGTGCCCCCGTGGTTGTGGTAGTCGAAGCGGAGCCGTTCGTGCCCGCGGCAGGCCGCGGCGACCACCGTCAGCACGTTCGGATCCACGGTGGGACCGGCGGCGGGCACCGTGACGGTGACCGAGTGCAGCAGGTTGACCCGGTGCCGTACGCGCGATGGCAGTACCTGTTCGAGCTTGGCCAGTGCGCGTAGGGACGTCTCCTCGATGCCGGCGACCGTGCCGCTGGCTGCGGTGCGCAGCCCGACGGCGACGGCCACGGCTTCCTCGTCGTCCAGTAGCAGCGGAGGCAGTTTCGTACCGGCGCCGAGCCGGTAGCCGGCCGCGCCAGCGGTGGCGTTCACCGGATAGCCGAGGTCGCGCAGCTTCTGGATGTCGCGGCGCACGGTCCGTACGTCCACCTCGAGGCGTTGCGCCAGGTCGGCACCGGTCCAGTCGCGAGGGGTCTGCAACAGGGAGAGCAGGCGCAACAGGCGAGCTGAAGTTTCCCACATGTTCTGAAGTTTGCCCTGAAGCTAGGGCGGAACCTGCCCTAGGCGATTTCTAGGGTAGGTGTCATGAGCGAACAGATCACGCCGTTCAGGATCGAGATCCCCCAGCACCGCCTGGACGACCTGCGCCGCCGGCTCGACGCCACCTGCTGGCCGGCCGCCCTACCCGGCGACGACTGGTCCACGGGCGTACCGGTCGGGTGGTTGCGCGACCTGGTCGACCACTGGCGTACCGGATACGACTGGCGGGCCGCCGAGGCGCGACTGAACGCCTTCCCCCAGTTCACCACTGTGATCGACGGGCAGCGGATCCACTTCCTGCACGTGCGTTCCCCGCACCCGGACGCCTTCCCGCTGGTGCTCACCCACGGTTGGCCCGGCTCGTTCACCGAGTTCCTCGACCTGATCGGGCCCCTGACCGAGCCGGACGACCCGGCCGACGCGTTCCATCTGGTCATCCCGTCGCTGCCCGGGTTCGGGTTCTCCGGACCCACCACCGACGCGGGCTGGGACACCGACCGGATAGCCCGCACCTGGGCCGAGCTGATGCGCCGGCTCGGATACGACCGCTACGGTGCGCACGGCGGCGACATCGGCGCCGCCGTCAGCCCGCAGCTCGGCCGCGTCGCACCCGACCGGGTCGCCGGAGTCCACGTCAACGGCGGCCCCGGCCCGCTGCCGCCGCTGCCGCTCAGCGACGAGGACCTGGCCACCCTGTCCGACCTGGAACGCGACCGGATCGCCCGGATCGAGGCGTTCATGAACGAGGAGTTCGGCTACATCGCCATCCAGTCCACCCGTCCGCAGACCCTCGCGTACGGCCTGACCGACTCGCCGGTGGGCCAACTCGCCTGGCTCATGGACAAGTTCCGGGAGTGGACCCACCCACGCGAGGCTCTCCCGGACAAGATCATCGACCGGGACTGGCTGCTCACCAACACCATGATCTACTGGCTCACCGGCACCGCCGGAACAGCGGCCTACGTGGGCTACGCCCAGGAGTCGGCCTGGGGCGCCGCCCAGTCCAACTCCGGCGTCCCCACCGCCGCCATCGTCTTCGCTCACGACGTCGGCATCCGGCGCTACGCCGAGACCGAGAACACCATCACCCGCTGGACCGACATCGACCGTGGCGGCCACTTCGCCGCGGTCGAGGAACCCGAGACGCTGACCGAGGACATCCGCGCCTTCTTCCGCGAGCTCCGCTGACCGAGGGCCGACGCGCCGTGCCGGCCCGAACCCGTACGATCCGGGCCAGCACGGCGCAGCAGGTCACCGCAGTGGCACCCGAAACCGAACCGGAGACACCCTTGACCGACAGTGCCACCGTGCTGCCACGGCTGTCCTGGCCCGATGTGTGGGGTCGGCGACTCGACCGGCACGGCTTGTCCACCCCGTCACGTGGCACCCCGGCCGATGCCGTTGCCGCCATGTGCGGCGCCCACGCCCAGGTGTTGTCCGCCGCCGAGGTCTCCGTTGGGCTCCGCGTCGCCGGGGCCACCCGAGCCGACGTCCAACACGCGCTGTGGGGGGACGGCAGCCTGGTCAAGACATTCGGTCCCCGCGGCACCGTCCACCTGCTACCCACCTGGGAGTTGCCGCTGTGGACCGGTGCGCTCCGCGCCGTGCCGCCTGCCACGAACGGCCTCGGCGCCGACGCGCGGCTGACCCCGGAGCAGACCGACGAGGTCGTCGCGGCCATCGCGGCGGCACTGGCAGACGCCGAACTGACCGTCGAGGACCTCAACACGGCGGTGGCTGCCCGTACCGGCGGCTGGGCCACCGACCCGGTGGTGCCCGCGTTCGGCGGCATGTGGCCGCGCTGGCGGCAGGCCATCCACCTCGCCGCACACCGGGGCGTGCTCTGCTTCGGCCGCAACCGTGGGCGGAACGTCACCTACACCAACCCCCAGCGGTGGCTGCCAGGGTTCCGGCCCGCCCCGGCAGCCGACGCCCTCGCCGGCCTGGTCCAGCGTTACCTGTACGCGTACGGTCCAGCCACGCCGCAGCAGTTCGCGCAATGGCTGTCCGCACCACGCCGATGGGCGACCGAGCTGTTCGCGTCCCTCGCCGGTGACCTGCACCAGGTCGACACCGCCGGCACTGTCGCCTGGGTACCGGCCGGCGACATCGCGCCGCAGCCCGGGCCGCCGCAGGGCGTACGGCTACTGCCGTACTTCGACGCCTACACCGTCGGCTGCCACCCGCGTGAGCGGCTCTTCCCCGGCCCCGCCGGGCAACGTGCCCTCTCCGGCGGGCAGGCCGGCAACTTCCCGGTACTGCTCGTCGACGGCACCGTCGCCGGGATCTGGCATCACCGCCGCACCAGGCACACGGTGGACCTCACCGTCGAACCGTTGACCACACTCACCACCGCGGCACGCCGGGAACTCGACGACCAGGTCGAGCGCATCGGGCAGATCCTCGAAGCCGAACCACGGCTGACCATCGGCCCGGTCGCCCTGCGTGGACACGCGTAGGCGACGGAGGGCCTCCGGCAGGGCGTGGCCGTGGGAAGGGATCGCCGCTGGTCAGGGACGAAGCCAGAAGACGTCCCGGAGGATCGCGGCGCCGACACGCTTGTCGGTGACCCAGGTGGTGCCCCTGCGCTCGAAGGGAATGCCGCAGCGGCGCAACAGCACGAGGGCCGGCACGAATGCCACGCACCCGGTAGCCCAGGCGGCCATGAAGACCGGGACCGGCAGCGCGGGCACGTTCGGCGCCACGGAGGCGAGGCCCCAGACAACCACCGGGAGCCCCACGAGGTTGGCCACCCGGGTCAGCCAGATCGCGGTACGGTACATCGGACTTCGCCGGATGCCCAGCAGGGCTTCATCCGTGACCGGGGGCATGCGAGCCATCGTAGGGCGAGCGTGCCACGCCGAGTGGCCGGCGACCAGGACGTCATCGGCGACATCGCAGAAGTCCGCGCTGTAGCGACATACCGCCTCGTCGGAGGCGTTCAGCTTCCTCCCGCTGAAGCCTGCGCGTCCCACATGCTGATGACGACGCCGAACACGAAGAGCTGCAACGCTGTCGCGAGGCCCGGCAACTCGACGACGACGTCGCCGCGCCAGAAGCTGGTCTTGCGTACCGAGCCCACCCGGGTGTCGCCGAGGACCAGTTCCTCCTCGTCACGCCAGATGGACTTACGCCGGAAATGGTAGGTCTGCCCGGCCGCCTCGACAGTCCACCGCCTGCGGCCCACCCGGTCGGCCGAGGCGACCACGGCTTCGGCGTCGTCGACCATCGTGTACTTGTTGCCCCAGACATTGGAGCGGACCTGGAAACGCCGCCCGTCGAGCTCGAACTCGCCGCCGCTCTTCCACATGGAACTGTCCCACACCGTGATCTCTCGACCTCGGTCCGTCACGGCGTAACGGCTCCGCCAGACGCTGGTCCTCCGGGCTTCCATGCGACCAGAGTAGGCAGTACGGCTCTTTCCTGGAAACCCTCTGGAAGCACTGACGGCGCCCGTTGCCGTGCTCGATCACGAGACGGTCGGCACTCCTTGTTCCGACACGATTCCGCGACACTCCCTCGCCGGGACGTTGCGGTCTGGGGGCGTGCGCCATAGCGTGTCAGGCGTAGATAACCATGGATCAATGGTCGGGGGCGTGGATGCGCGGGGTGGCCGCTGTCGTTGTCGCTTGCCTCACCGTGGCCCTCGCCCCAGCCGGGGCGGCCAGCGGGGCGGCCAGCGGATCGGGCCTCGCGTGGCGGGCCTGCCCAGGCGTCGACGACACCCGCCTGCGATGCGCCACCGTCCAGGTGCCGCTCGACCATGCGCGGCCAGCCGGCCCAACGATCGACATCATGATCTCCCGGCTCCCCGCGACCGACCCGGCGCTTCGCCGCGGCGTGCTGGTCACCACGGGCGGCGGGCCGGGCGGCGCCGGGGTCCCCGAGCCGCTGAACCTGGCCGCCATCGTCGATCCCGCGGTGCTCGCCCGGTACGACATCGTCGGGTTCGACATGCGCTTCGTCGAGCGCAGCACTCCGATCACCTGTGGCCAGCCGGAAGAGGAGCCGGGCGGCTACTGGGTGCGCACCGCGACCCACCAGTCCCTGAAGGACACCGCAGCCGAGGCCCGCGCGTACGCCCGCGCCTGCGCCCGACACGCCGGCTGGGCGCTGCCGTTCGCCACGACCGCACAGGCCGCCCGCGACATGGACGTCATCCGGGCACGCCTCGGCGAGCGGAGGCTGTCCTTCCTCGGCGGCTCGTACGCTGCGATGCTCGGCGTCGCGTACGGCACGCTCTTTCCGCGCCGGGTGGATCGGTTCGTGCTGGACAGCCCGGTCGACTACGACCACGCCTGGCGTCGCTTCGAGCTCAACCGGCTCCCGGCCTTCGAGGAGAACTACGCCGCCTTCACCGGGTACGTCGCCGACAACAGCGCGGCGTTCGGGCTCGGCGCCACGCCGGCCGAGGTGACGGAGACCCTGCGCCAGGCTCTCGCCAAAGCGGCGGTCGAGCCGATCGTGGCCGGAGACCACGCCTGGACCGCCAGTGAGCTCGGCTCCCTGGCGGTCATCGCGACGTTCTTCGAGCACCTCTGGCCAGTGGTCGCGACCAACCTCGCGGCCATCCTCGCCGGCACCCCGCCGCCGATCCCGCTCAACCCGCGACCGGCCGCCCTGCCCGGAACCCCGGGCGTGCCGGCGGACAACCACACCGCGGTCAACCTGGCCTTCCGCTGCGGCGACAACGCGTGGCCGCGCGACCTGTCGACCTACCGCCGCGACCTGACCCGCCTCGGCGCCCGCCATCCCGTTTTCGGCCCGTCGGTCGCCAACCTCAACCCGTGCGCCTTCTGGCCGGTCAGCCGGGACAACACCCCGCCCCTCGCCACCAACCGGGCACCGGCGGCACTCGTGCTCGCCGCACTACGCGACGCCTCGGTGCCACCGGCCAACTCGACCGCGACCGCCCGCGCCGTCGCCGGCTCCCGGCTGGTCACCGTGGACAAGCGGACACACGTGCCGCTGCTCAGCGGCCAGGCCAACGCCTGCCTGACCGGCACGGTCACCGCCTACCTGGTGCACGGGCGACTGCCGGAGCAGGACACGGCCTGCTAGCGCCGCCACGCATTGCTCCGCGACAAGAGCCATCCAGGTGATGGCACCTACGGCCGCCCGATCGGCCCGGGTGCCGCGCGGCGCGTCCCGGTGGGGCGGTAACGGACAGCAACGCCCACCCGAGTGGATTGGCCCCGACGCCCGTGTCCGGTCCACTTGAAGCTGGCACCGTCCACGGTTGTTGGCACCAGTGGTGGCACCGTCCGGATTGTGTTGGCACTGGTCTCCGGTCTCCGACATCTGGCGTCTGTCTCGTTGTAGCTGGTGACGGCCAGGGCGGTGTCAAAACCTCGAAGGTGGGTGCTCAGTTCACCGAAGTTGGCTTGGAGACTGGTAGCGTGCGCGGCTTCCGAGACCTACGCGTCCGCACCACATGAGGAGGAGCCGAACGATGACGGATACCGGAACGCGGTTGGAAGGCGGCGGCACTTCTGGGTCACGGAGCAGGCGAGCGGACGGCTGGTTGGCAGACATCCGGATCTCCTACGACACGGTCGCCGACAGCTACTCCGACTACACACGGGTGGCCTTGGCCGGGGAGCCCTATCTGCTCGCGGCGTTGGCGTTGTTCGCCGACCTGGTCCATGCCGCCGGCGGTGGCCCGGTGGCGGACGTGGGCTGCGGACCAGGCCATGTCACTGCCCACCTGCATAAGCTGGGCGTCGATGCCTTCGGCGTCGATTTGGCACCCGCGATGATCGACATCGCTCGGCGGGAGCACCCCGACCTGCGGTTCGAGGTGGGTTCGATGACGGACCTACAACTCGCTGACGCCTCGATCACTGCTCTGCTCGCCTTCTGGTCGTTGATCCACATCCCCGACGACGAGATCCCGGCGGTTCTTGGCCACTTTCGGCGGGTGCTGCGTCCCGATGGACCTCTGTTGCTCGGCTTTCACGTCGGAGATGGGTCACAGCTGAAGACGGAAGGCTACGGCGGTCATCCGATGAAGGTCTACGTGCACCGCCGTCAGCCGGACCGGATGGCGACCTGGCTGCGCGATGCCGGATTCACGGTCAAGGCCCAGATGCTGCTCGGCCTCGACGAGAGCCTTCCAGGAGCGGTCCTCTTTGCACACCGCCGGCCCTAGCATCCCGGCCAAGTCCACTGACCCAGGCATCGGTGGTGATCAAGCTCGACGAGGACGACGTCGCCGCGCTCGGCCACCCCGCTCAAGAAGGTGCCAACTAAACCTGGACGGAAACGCTTCCGCCGTCCGCACCTAGTTGGCACCGCTACTGCTCAAGCGCGACGATTAGTGCCACCTTCACGTGGACCGGACAGCCCGGGAACCGTTGGCCCCACGGGCTGACACACCGGGAATGGGAACATCGACATACGTGAGATAACATGCAGCAACTTTTCAAGATCGAGCACCCGGTGGAGTGACTGATGCCGCAGAAGCGCCCGCCCCTGGTGGCCCTTGTCGCTCTGCTCCTACTGCTCGTCAGCGGCCTGACGGCAGGTTTCTCCGCAGCGCGACCGGCCGCTGCCGCGACCGAGGTCAACGGTGACGTACCCGCGCCCGCATTGCACGTGTCCGGAAACCGGCTGGTCACCGAGAGCGGGGCGACCTACCGTCTGCTGGGCGTGAACCGGTCCGGCGGCGAGTTCTCCTGCGTCGAGGGCAAGGGTATGTGGGACGGGCCGATGGACCAGTCCTCGGTCACGGCGATGCGATCCTGGAATGTGCGGGCCGTACGGGTGCCGCTGAACGAGGAGTGCTGGCTCGGCACGGCCGGCGGGGTCAGCGGTGCCGCGTACCAGCAGGCGGTGAAGGACTACGTGAACCTGCTCGTGGCCAACGGGATCAACCCGATTCTGGAGGTGCACTGGACCTGGGGCAGGTACGTGCTGTTCTCGGCGGGCTGCTGGGACGAGAGGGCCACATGTCAGAAGCCGATGCCGAGCGCCCGGTACGCGCCTGCGTTCTGGACGAGCGTGGCGAGCGCGTTCAAGGGCAACGACGCGGTGCTCTTCGATCTGTTCAACGAGCCGTACCCGGACTGGGCGAGCCTCACCCTCGACAAGCCGGCCGCGTGGCGGTGCTGGCGTGACGGCGGCAACTGCTTCGGCATCGGTTACCCGGTTGCCGGCTTCCAGACGCTGGTGAACACGGTACGGGCGACCGGTGCGACGAACGTGATCCTGCTCGGTGGGCTGACCTATGCGAACGACCTGAGCCAGTGGCTGCAGTACCGACCCACCGATCCGACCGGCAACCTGGCAGCCGCAGCCCATGTCTACAACTTCAACGCCTGCAACAGCGTCTCGTGCTATGACCGACAACTGGCGCCGGTGGCGGCCGTCGTTCCGTTGACCCTCACCGAGATCGGTCAGAACGACTGCGGGCACGCCTTCATCGACACGCTGATGACGTGGGCGGACGCGCACGGCGTCGGGTACCTGGGCTGGACCTGGAACACCTGGGACTGTTCCAAGGGACCGGCTCTCATCACGGACTACGCCGGCACCCCCACAAGCTTCGGTGCCGGCCTGAAGAGCCGTCTGGCCAGAGCCGCCGCTTCCGACCGATCCGCCGGTCACCGCTCCTGAGCGGACTGCGGGATCAGTTCTCCCCGACGCACTTCAGGTTCAGGAGGGCGGCGATGGTCGACTCGGTCACGGCGATGAGGACCTGGCTGCCGTTGTCGGTCGCCACTTCATAGCGTGCCGCTCGGCGCTGTGGCGCCGTCTTCGTCGTCGCCGGGGTACCCGATGTCGTCGACGCTCGGAACCCGAGGCCGGACGAGCCGGCGGACCCACGCCCGACCGTGCGCCGACGATTCGGCCTCCGGTGGGTGTGGGTCCGCCACTTTCTCCGGTATGCAGGTTTACGGGCTGGTGCAGGTCGGTGCCGGGGACGACGGCGTGCCGTTGGCGATGAAGCCGAACGTGGTCGACCCGGACGCCGGCAGAGCGCCGTTGTAGGGCGCGTTGCGCACCGTCACCGACGAGCCACTGCTGGTCAGCGTGCCGCTCCACAGTTGCGTGATGCTCTGGCCGCTACCGAGCGCCCACTGGACGGTCCAGCTGGTGATCGCCGAGGAGCCGGCCTGCACGGTGACCTCACCCTGGAAGCCACCCTGCCAGGAGTTGACCGTTCGGTAGCTGGCGCTGCAGGCACCGCCGGGCGGCGGCGTGGTCGGTGGCGGCGTGGTCGGTGGCGGCGTGGTCGGTGGCGTGTTGCTGCCGAGCTGGGTGATGAAGTTCCACACCTCCCGCTGGGTCCAGGACCGCGCGCCGGGCGCGTACGGGTCAGCGGAGCCGTCCACGGCGTTGGGGGCATGCGGTCCGTCGAAGGCGCCCCACACCACCGGATAGCCCGGCCTGCACCCGGTGTAGTAGGTGACGACGTGGGTGAGACTGCCCTGCGCCGGCTCCCGCGGGTTCTGCGGCGTGCAGCCGTTGTTCCTGACGAACCGGTCGCGCATCGACCGTCCACCCGCTATCGACAGCGTGGTGTCCCGCAGCCCGTGGATGCCGAAGTAGGCGATGGGTTGAGTGCCGCCCTCGCACCCGCTGAGGACACCCCCGGCGTAGAGCACCACCCCGCGGAAGACGTTTGCCCGCGCGCAGGCGATGGCATAGGTCATCCCGGCTCCGTAGCTGAAGCCCGAGGCGAACAGTTGCGTGGTGTCGACGCACAGGCCGGCCCCGATCTGTCTGACCATGTCGTCGACGAAGGTCAGATCCCGGCCGCCGGAGTTGGGCCAGGCGTTGCCGATGCCCTGCGGGGCGACGAAGATCGTGGTGTTGTTGGCCAGCGGCCGGAGCCCGTAGTAGGACCACGCGGGGCCGCTGGTACTGCCGTTGTCGACCTGTTCGGCGGTGCCGCCCCACCAGTGGAAGGAGAACATCACACGGTATGGGTGGTTGCTGTTGTAGCTGTCGGGAACCCGCAGAATGTAGCTGCGGTTCTGCCCGCCGCTCTGGATTGTGCGTGTACCGCTGGTCAGCGTAGGTGCCTTACCGCACCCGGCCGACGTCGCCTGGGTGCCGACAGTGTCGGCAGAGGCATGCCCGCCGTTGAGTATCATCCCGCCGGCCGCGATGACGGTGACCGCAGCGACCGCGGCGGCGACAAGTGCTGATCTGCGCTTCAAGAGCATTCCACTCCTTCTGGTATTGAGCTCTCGATTCCGTGCTTGCCGACCGGCAAGGATGTGCCGTCCACCGTGCGGTCCGCTGATCCACGAGCGATGTCCGGATCACCACGGGCAAGGCCCGCTCGGCACTGAGCCGCCGGCATCTGGTCGTCGGCGTCCCCGCCATCAGCCGACCGTCGGCCCCCACCCCATCTGCGCACGACCCGAGGCCGCATGTGTCGGATCAGGCCGCGTGTGAGGGTGTGGTCGCGGGCCGAGCGCGATGCGCGAATGAATAAAAGGCTGACCGAGTACGCGAGGCGCGTTCGGATCGGGGTCTCCGCAAAGCTCAACGAATCGGACTCGACAACCGTAGATCTGACGTCATACGTCTGTCAAGTGATGCTTGTCAATGTATCTGCACCGGCAACGCGATCGCCGCGATGTGGGCGGCTTGGCCGCCCCACAAGCGGCAGTGACGACTATCGTGTGCCGTCGTCCGTCATCGTTGCTACAGACGCCGCTACACCCGGCGCATCCTTGGGCCAGCGGATTAAGAGGCAGGCACCGGGCGGTGCTCCCGGCGCCGCGCCCAGCGTCGGCATCGATGTACGGCGCTTGGAGTCTGGCAGCATCTGTGACGTGAGCACCATGCCCGACTCCATCGAACAGCGCCTCGCCGCCAGCTCCCGAGAGTATGCGGCGTCCGCCCGTCATCTTCTGCCCTCGCGAGATGAGCTGCCATTGACGCCGCCGTACGAGCGGGTACTGCACGCCATCCTGGATCTAGCCAAGGGCGACTGGCGGCTCGTCCGTCATTACAGCCAAGTCGCACGTGAGGACTGGCGCGACGTTCTCTACTGGGCGTCAGAGGAGAACTCGGCACCCGAAGGCGGAACAAAACCATCTTGACCACTTGGCCCCCAGGCAACCAACACGGATCGGTGACCTGCTCTTTCACAGGCCCTGTGCTGCCGGACGGGTTTTCCGGTGTTCATGCTCATCCGCCTACGCAAGGGCGAGGCGTTGGGACTCACCTGGGAAGACGTCGACCTCGACGCCGGAGAGCTGACCATCGGCCGCCAACTGCAACGCGTACGCGGCCAGCTCCTGCACCGCGACACCAAGACCCAGGCGTCCGACGCCACCCTGCCCCTGCCCGACGTCTGTCTGACAGCCCTCAAGCTGAGGAGCGAACAACACGACGAGGCACGAGCAGCCGCCGGCAAGGCGTGGCACGAGAATGGCCTTGTATTCACCACCCGCTATGGCACGCCCATCGAGCCGCGCAACTTCCAGCGCTCCTGGCAGACGCGGTGCGAGAAAGCCGGAGTCAAGCCGACCACTGTCCACGACGCCCGGCGTACCTGCGCCACGCTCCTGGCCGACCTCGACGTCCACCCGAGAGTCGCCATGCAGGTCCTCCGGCACGCCCGCTTCTCCGTGACGATGGAGATCTACACGCAGGTGTCGTCCAAGGCGACCCGGGACGCCCTCAAGCGCCTCGGTGATTCCCCCGGCAGATGACCGTTGCTGTACTTAGCTGCTGTACGGGCAGCAAAAAGGCCACTCCCATCATTGGGAAGTGGCCTTTTACCTGCGTGGGCGATACTGGGATCGAACCAGTGACCTCTTCGGTGTGAATGTCGATCCCGGATGTCATCGGACCCTATGGGCTGTCGCCTGCTGCCGAATTCTTCGGCTGGTATACCAGCGGTGGAGTGTTTAAAGTATGTAGCAGCAAGCCTCTTGCTGACTTCTTGCTGACGCTGCCACCATGATGCTGCCGGTGTGTCGCCTGAGTAGGCCCTCACGGAGTGTCAACAGAGGCCGCCTGCCACCGCCGCAGGCGAACCCGCCCAACCATGGCCGTTCTTCCACACGGCTGCGATGCCGAGCTGTTCAAGAAGCTGAACGCATGCCTCCCCCACTGCCTCACTGAACAGTGCGACTTTCCCTACCGGCACACTAGCCTCGTAGAGAAAGAAGCTATAAAAGAGTAGTTGGCCTACCGCCTCGCGGGCCGCATGCACGCCGTTGCCGGCCTTGACTATCTTGGCCTCAATCAACCAGTGCGCGTCATCGCGGTCGGCCACTAGATCCCTCGGGTGAACGTTCGTTGCTACCTCGAACCCGGCCGCCTGGAGAAAGAGGCCGTACTCTTTGACGAGGGTTTCGTGCTTTTTAGTCTTGACGATCACCTGCTGCTCGATGGTCTGCCGATAGTCGGCGTCACTCTTCGGCTTGAACTCTGCCGTCTTTTTTTTAGGAGGCGGCTTCGCTACCGGCGCAGTGACGATCGCAGCGTCGCCAGACTGGCGAACCTCCTCCCGGCCTTCGAGGGCAAGAGCGTATAGCCGGACGAAACGTTGCAGGTCGGCCACCATCTCCTGCTCGGTTGGAAGGTCGGTCAGCGTGTAAATACGGGCGAGGATGTTGCCGTACTCGTAGTCCACGGGGAGCGTTGCAGTGGCTCGAAGGTCGATCGTGGCTTCGAGGTCTTGAACGTCGGCGGGATTGAAGACTGAGCGAATCGCTTCAGCCTGTTGTTTGAGCAGCTTGCGGGCCTTGGCTCCGCCATGCGTCTTCCGAAGCTCTGTGACGCCCTGGTTCAGGGTTAACGCTACGGTCTTCATGTCTGCCGCGAAGAGGTATACGACGTACATACCGCGCTGGGCCGTCGTCGTCTCGTCCGGGTCAAAGATGGCAATCCAGGGACAGTATGACGCGCCTCCGGTGCCTCCGCTCCCCTGAGCAATATAGCCACCGGGAATCCATTGCTCGACTTCCTCCTTGGCGCCGCGCAGGAGCTTCTGAGCTTGACTACTCATGCCCAGTGTCCTGTCGTACTTCAGACCGATAGCCTCGATAAGTTCTCGTAGGTACACCGCACGCTCCCTGTCGCATAGCACTCCGGCGTCAAGCATATAATTGACGTACGCTTGACGGTGTCCTGCCTTATTTGGCACGGGATGGATTAACACCCAGCAAGACGCGCTTGTAGCGCTCCGTGCCGCTACTCAACTCCAAGAGTCTCGGCACATCGTACGCTCGGCGCATTGCGTTGATGGCGGCGTTTACAGCCTCATCGCGGTGTCGCATGGCTGTCCACCAATCAGGCTCGTCACTTCCATGGACAAGCCTACTTCTAGTATCGTAAAGCTTTTTTAGCCTTGAGAACAGATCTGCTCGTTTCAGTTCGTCGCCCGACTCGAGCAGCATTGCCAGCGATCCGCAAACCTTGAATGACGTTTCCTGGGCTTCGCCAAATAAGTTTTCCCAGCACATAACCGCATCAATAAATCCGTCCATCGGATCAAGCCGGGCCGTGGCCGCTGAAAGCAGGCGGCGCATGCCGATATTTAGCGACCGAGGATGCTCGCGTGACACCCTTAAAGCCCAATCGCTTGCTCGGCCCGCTGCCGCTTGGTCTAGAATTGTAGAACCATAGGGACCAAACTCATTCGAGGCAATTGCGACGCTGGCGCCGGAGTCCAAAGGGCTGAGTCGCGTCGTACGTTGCACCAATGCTGCAATTAAATCCCCCTCAGACGCGAGCAGAAGCGAGTACCGGGCCCGGTCGATGTTATTTTGCACCTCCTGACGCGCTGCTTCTAAGGCGGAGTTCTTAGGGTTCTCCTCACTGAATCCGATGCCAAAATCAAACTCATCCGCATGGTCAACCTTGATGATCTTCTGACTTGCCGTAGTCACTAGAATGGCCGTGACGGTCGGCTCCCGTCTCGGACCAAGGCGATTGACAGCAGGTATAGTTGGTCGCACCAGCCTACCTACAACCAAATCTACCTCCTCTACCGACCTACCCAACTCTATATTTGACAGGCCGACGAGAACGGGCAGTTGAACCCGCTCTCCACGAGCAAGAGCCCGTGAGACCGCAAGCACTTCACGGGCTTGCTGGACAGCCTCCTCCACGGTAGGGAGCCGGTCGACGCTTGCTATTAACAGGGCATAGCTGATTAACGTCTGCGGCAAGCTCTCGATTTGCAAGGTCCAATAATCGCCGGCCTCCGATGTCAGATATGAGCTACCTCGACTACCGTTGAAATCCGGAAACAAGCGCCGCAAGGAATCGTCTGCGAGTACGGCAACTCGAAGGCGATTTGCAGATTCAAGCCGGTCGCCAACCGAGAACGGAACTAGTCCTGGATGACGGAATTTCGACTCATCCTCCACAGGAAGCAGAAGTACAGGGTAGGCATCTCGAACGCACTCCAGAAACACACTCTCCACTGCGTCATCCGACACAACATCCGGCAATACTCCACCACATTTTTGTCGCATGGCAGTGGCTATCGGGGTACCCGACCCCCCTGGGCCCGGCACGAGGGCCAGCGTTCGCAGCCAGTCACGCTGATAGCCCAGCTCGGATTGCATGATTTGAACTGTTAGCGACTCCAGGAAGGCTACGCATTGACCTTGCACTGAAGTTGGCACTACTTCATCAAGTGAAGATCCGCCCTCTATATTCAACACATATTTAATGAAGGCATCACCGAAAGCCTGGCGGGCGGCGTCAAACTGATCACTCGGCATTGAGGGACGCTAACACAACACTCCCCGTTCTTTCTCGCGAGGGCGATATGAATTTGTGGCGCGCCCGCCGGCCGAACTACGCCATCCCGTCTGCCGCCGACCCACACCTTGGTGGAGCGGGCCAGGGCCAGGGTGACAAGGTGGAGCGCCCTACTGGACGTACGACCTTGTCACCCTGGCCCTGGCCTGCTCGGCTTGCCTGGGTCGGTGGCTGGCGGGATGGCATCCCACCCCCACCACCCACGGACCGGAACCGTTCGGCAACTCCATCCTGGAGTCGTCTGGCCCCCGCCGGAGGCAGCTCTAACCCCAACCC
>NZ_SMJY01000085.1:0-23540 GCF_004348355.1 Micromonospora sp. KC721
CTCCCCGCTCCATCCCCACCCTGGCCCGGCCCGGGTCCGCTGTGACCCGACTGCAAGATCATCTCCGATTGCGCCAATCGGCGGTGTCAGATGCGCTCTGACACCGCCGATTGCGACACGGAGTCGATCACGGGCAAGCCACGCGCGAGCCGCGGAGTCGATCACGCCCGAGCCGGCGGGGCGATCATGCGGGCCGCGGCATCACGTCCGCGCGGATCACGCCGGCCTCGCCGATCACCGGCTTCCGCCGTATCCGGTTGGGACGGTGGGCGCGACGGTACGGGTCAGACGGCCGGGGCCTTGCCGAGCGCGACCTCGGCCCGCTCCTCCGGCGTGGCGTCGGCCGGTGGGACGTCGTTGCTCGACCGCAGCGGCACCTCCCTGATGAACCAGGCCAGCACGGGCACCGCGATGGTGAAGAACACCGCCCAGACGAAGACGTGCGAGATGGCGTCGGAGAGGCCACCCAGCACCGCCTCGCGCAGTTGCGCCGGCAGTTGGCGCAACGCCTCCAGGTTCATACTCCGACCCTCGCCGGTGCCGCCACCGCCGAAGGCGGCGCCGGCCGGTGAGTCGGCGAGCCGGTGGGCGAAGATGGCGCCGAACAGGGAAAGGCCGAACGAACCGCCGATGGAGCGGAAGAAGGTGGCCGCGCCGCTGGCCGCCCCGAGGTCGCGCTGACCGACGCTGTTCTGTGCGATCAGCATCGTGGTCTGCATGAGGAAGCCCATGCCGACGCCGAGCACGACCAGGTAGAGCGAGGACTCGACCTTGCTGGTGTCGGCGTCGAGCCGGGTCAGCAGGGCCATGCCGGCGGTCATCACCACCCCGCCGATGATCGGGAACGCCCGGTACCGGCCGGTCTTCGTGATGGCCCGGCCGACGACCAGCGAGACCACGAGCATGCCGAACATCAGCGGCAGCAGCAGCAGGCCGCTGCTGGTGGCCGAGGCGCCCTGCACGGTCTGCTGGTAGAGCGGCAGGAAGCTCATCGCGCCGAACATCCCGAAGCCGAGCAGGAAGCCGATCACCGAGATCAGTGCGAAGTTGCGGTTGGCGAAGAGGCCCAGCGGCAGGATCGGCTCGACAGCACGCCGCTCGACGAGACCGAAGGCGGCCAGCGCCACCACGGCCAGCGCGGCCAGACCGAGGACCTGCGGCGAGCGCCACGGGTACTGGGTGCCGCCCCAGGTGGTGACCAGCACAATCGCGGTGATACCGACGGAGAGCAGCACGGCGCCCAGCCAGTCGATCCGATGCTCGGTGCGGTACTTCGGCAGGCGCATGGTGGTGGCGAGGACGAGCAGCGCGACACCGCCGAGCGGCAGGTTGACGTAGAACGCCCAGCGCCAGGAGAGGTTGTCGGTGATGAAGCCACCGACCAGCGGGCCGGCCACCATGGCGATGGCCATGATGCCGGCCATCATGCCCTGGTAGCGGCCCCGTTCCCGGGGCGGCACCAGGTCACCGATGCTCGCCATGACGCCGACCATCAGGCCACCGGCGCCGAGGCCCTGCACGGCACGGAAGGCGATCAGCTCGACCATGCCCCGGTCGACGCCGCCGAGCAGTTCGGAGCCGGCCATGCCGCAGAGCGCGGAGCCGACCAGGAAGAGGACCACGGAGGTCAGGAAGACGCCCTTACGCCCGTACAGGTCGCCCAGTTTGCCCCAGATCGGGGTGGAGACCGTCGTGCCCAGAACGTACGCGGTGACGATCCAGGTGAAGTGGTTCGCGCCGCCGAACTCGAGCGCGATCCGGGGCAGGGCGGTGCTGACGATCATGTTGTCGAGCATCGCGAGCATCATGGCGATCATCAGCCCGATCAGCACGAACCGGACATTGGGTCGCGCCACCACCTTTTCCTGACTCATCGGTAAGCTCCCCCCACGGATTCGATCCACTGACTTGCCGGCCGGTCAGTAATCTTACTAGCCGTACGGTAAGTTGGGCAGGCAACGACGGTCAAGCGGGTTAGGTGGTCGAGGTGAGAGAGAGCACAGGCGGCACGCGTGCCCGCATCCAGGCCGTGGCCCTGGAGCTGTTCACCGAACAGGGGTACGAGAAGACGTCGCTGCGGGAGATCGCCGAGCGGCTCGGCGTGACCAAGGCGGCGCTCTACTACCACTTCAAGAGCAAGGACGAGATCGTCAGCAGCTTCGTCGAGGACCGGCTACGCCGGATGGACGAGCTGATCGTCTGGGCGGAGCGGCAGCCGATCGGCCCGGCGACCCGACGCGCGCTGCTCGCCCGCTACGCCGACGACCTGTTCACCAACGAACAGTCCTCGGTGATGCGCTTCTTCGAGCAGAACCAGACCGTGCTCAAGAGCCTCGCCGCCGGGCAGCAGATGCGCGAGCGCATGCTGCGTCTCGCCGACGCGCTGGCCCGCGGCCACGACGACCCGGCTTCCCACCTGCGCGCCACGCTGTCCCTCTTCGCGGTGCACAGCAGTTGGTTCGCGGCACGCGCACCCGAACTCAGCGACGACGAACGCCGACGGATCGCGCTGGAGGTCGCCGAGGAGCTGTTGGCGAAAATCACCGGGGGCGTCACCAAGGAGGTCGCCGAGGAAGCGCTGCGGAGCAGCGCCGAACCCGACCGAGGCGGCAGCGACGCGGCCGACCGCAGCGACGGGCACGGTGTCGACAACGCAGCCACCGCCCGGCACTGAGCGTAGCCCGCGCCTCAGGGTTGCCGCTGGGTGCGGCAGGTTGCGGGTACCCGGCCTCCGGACACCACCACATGCCGCAACCGACGGCCGAATCACCCGGGCGGACGGCACACCGTCGTGCCCAGTCAGAGCAGCACCCGGCCGATCAGGCGGGCAACTCCAAGCGCAGACCGAGCAGTCGCACCCCCGGCACCGGCGACCAGTCCCGCTGCGGCACCCGCCGGAACCCGATCCGTTCGTACAGCCGCCGCGCGGCCTCGGCCATGCCGGCACGGATGCTGATCACCACCGCCGTGCAGCCCAGCGCCACGGCCCGGTCGACGCACGCCCGGGCCAGGGCCTGTCCGGCACCTCGGCCCTGGGCGGCCGGGTCCACGGCCAGCATCCGGAACTCGGCCTCACCCGGGCCGGACAGTTCCGCGTACGGGCTGCCGGGCAACACGAAGGTCACCGAACCGAGCACCGCCCCGGTCACCGGGTCCGCCGCCACCAGCACCACTCCGGCACCCGCCCGGGTCGCCACGTCGGCGAGCACCTCCGCGTACCCGGGCTCCTCCTTGAGCTGGCCGTCCGCCTCGTACGCGGCGACGGTCAGCCGGGCGATCGCCGCATAGTCGGCCGGGGTCGCCGGCCGGACCGTCAGGCCGGTCAATCGATCACGGCGATCAGGTCGCCGTCCTGCACGACGTCACCCTCGTTGACGGCGAGTTGCCGGACCACGCCGTCGGATTCGGCGACGACCGGAATCTCCATCTTCATCGACTCGAGGATCACCAGCGTGTCCCCCTCGGACACGGTGTCGCCGGTCGACGCGACGACCTTCCAGACGTTGGCCACCATCTCGGCGCGGATTTCCTCGGCCATCTCCCGGCCCTCCCTCTCGCGGTTACCTGCCGACGTATCCAATCATGCGCACGCCACGCGCGGGCGGGGAGCGGCAGTCGTGCGCTCTCCCACCGGCGAGCCGCGCCCCGTCCCGCCCCGCTGGGCGGACGTGCCGCCCCGGCGGACGACGGCGCGGCCCGGCCGCACTAGCATCAGCGGGTCGGACCCGGGCGCCGGGAGGACCGGTGCGTGCACCGGCGCCCGGGTCGCCACGGCAGGGATCCGACCATCACGAGGAGGTCAGCATGGCGAAGAAGGCCCGCAAGAAGAAGGCCCGCAAGAAGAGCAGCGCCAACCACGGCAAGCGCCCCAACTCCTGACTCGCGCGGCGGACCGTCCGCCGTCGACGGATCAGACAGCACGGTGGCCCGGGTCGATTCGACCCGGGCCACCGTCGTCCGTGCTCAGTCGGCGAGTTCCCGCGACTCGGTGGTCTCGAAGACCACCAGTTCGGTGAGGCGCAACCGCAGTCGCTCACGCAGCTGGTCGGGGGCCGTCTCGTTGCCGCAGCAACGGGCCACCAGCGCCTTCACCTCCTGTTCGATGCCGTACTCGCGCAGGCAGGGCCCGCACTCGTCCAGGTGGTACCGGATCAGCTCGCGCCGTTCCTCCGCGCACTCCAGGTCGAGATAGAGGTAGACCTCGGCCAGGACCTCACGGCAGTCCGTCTCGTGCGGCTCTCCACAGCTCATGTCACACCTCCCGGCCGGCGGCGGTCGAACCCTTGGTGGACTGCGCGGCGGTGAACCCCCGCTCCGCCGCGTAACTCTCCAGCAGCTTGCGCAGATTACGGCGACCGCGGTGCAGCCGCGACATCACCGTGCCGATCGGCGTGCCCATGATGTCGGCCACCTCCTTGTAGGAGAAGCCCTCGACGTCGGTCAGGTAGACCGCCAGCCGGAACTCCTCCGGCAACTGTTGGAGAGCCTCCTTCACGTCGCTGTCCGGCAGTCGGTCCAACGCCTCGGTCTCGGCCGAGCGCAGACCGCTGGAGGTGTGCGACTCAGCCTCGGCGAGCTGCCAGTCGGTGATCTCGTCGGTGGGCGCCTGGATGGGCTGGCGCTGCCGCTTCCGGTAGGAGTTGATGTAGGTGTTGGTCAGGATCCGGTACAACCAGGCCTTCAGGTTCGTGCCCTGTTCGAACTGGTGGAAGGCCGCGTACGCCTTCAGGTACGTCTCCTGGACCAGGTCCTCCGCGTCGGCGGGGTTGCGGGTCATCCGCAGCCCGGCGGCGTAGAGCTGATCGACGAAAGGCATCGCGTCCCGCTCGAAGCGGGCCCTGCGCTCGTCCGTCTTCTCGGTGGTCAACCGCACATCCCCTCGCGTCGGATGCTTTCCCGCCGAGAATACGCGCCCCGCCCGGCCCGTAGATCCCGTTCCGGCGGGCGTGCCCGTGCCCACCACCGGGCCGTCCACCGCCGCGGGCCATTCCGGGGCCGCCAGCAGCTGCCGGAGCTGCCGCGCCTCCCGTTCGTCCCGTTCCCGGCTCCGTGTCTCGGTCGGCACCGGTCACCCCTCTCACCAGACGTCTGTCTCCGGTGGGGGTAACGCGCGGTCCCGGTCCCGGCATTCCGCCGGACGGTTTCCCGTTCCTGGTCCCGGCCTCGGCGGGACCGATGCTGGGCGCCTCGGCACGGCCGACGCTGGGACCAGGAAGGGCCTGGGAGGGACGGCGACGCCGCCCGGACCGGGCGTGCGACACCATCCGATGCAACGACCACCCACCGCACCCGGTCACGGCCCGCCGCCGCCGGTTGCGGCACAGGTACGGGCGTCAGGGCAGGGGTCACCCGGTGGTCCAGCCGCGTCCGCGCAGCCAACGGCGTACCACCTCGGCGCTGCCGGCCGGATCCTGCCGCAGGTCGTGCCGCTCCCCGGGGCGGACCACCACCTCGACCGCGCCGCCCGCGACGGGCACCCCAAACGGGTCCCGGTCGCCGTTGACCACCAGCGTGGGCAGCCCGGTGCGCAGTTCCGCGGCGCGGGACCGCTCCGGCCGGCCCGGCGGGTGCAGCGGGAAGGCGAGCGCCACCACGCCGACGGCTGCGACGGTGGTGGCGGTGCGGCAGGCCACCCGCGCGCCGCTGGACCGCCCGCCCACCACCACGGGTACGCCGGCGTGGCGCGCACGCAGTACGGCCAGCGCCGCCGTCCACGCCTCGTCGAGGTGGCCGGCCGGAGCCGGTGCGCGCCGCCCGGCCACCCGGTACGGCTGGGTCACCCGCGCCACGGCCACCCCGACCCCGACCACGGCGTCGCGGACCGCCACCAGATCCGGGGCGTCCACGTCGCCGCCCGCGCCGTGCCCGAGCACGAGCAGGGCGACGGGCGGACCGGCCGGCAGGTCGGTCACCACCTGGGCGGGTCCGCGCGGCGTGTCGATCACGTCGTGGTCCGGCACCGGACCATTGTCCGGCCCGGCCGTCTTCCGCACCGCACGGGGCCGCACGCTGGCCCCGTGACCACACGGGGCGGCACGATCCGCCCGGCGGGACGCTGGTTCAGCTCAGCGGCACGAGGGTGAGCAGGCGGTCGCGCACCGGCGGGCCGGCGTCGACGGCCGCATCGGGATCCGGCTGGACCTCGGTGCGCCAGGCGACCAGCATGGCGCGGCGCTCGCGCGGCGTGGTGCCGCCCCAGACGCCGTGGCAGTCGCCGACCTCCAGGGCCCAGGCCAGACAGGACCCTTGGACGTCGCAGCTGCGGCACAGCGCGACGGCGGCGTCGGCCGGCTCGTTCGGCGCCGGAAAGAAGGTCTCCGGATCCACACTCTGGCAGGTCCCCCTGGTCCGCCAGGCTTCGTCCTGTCGCCGTTCGCGCAAGGCGCGCAGGAGTCGCGGATCGCGTCGTGCGGCGGCTACTTCGTGCGGTCGGGGCATACGCGCCCGGGTCATCACACCCACCTCCCCCGTGGGACCGGCAAGATCGACGGGCGTCATTCGCACTGCGCGAAAGCGCTCCCAGTGCCGGCGCTCGGTTCTATCGCACCGGCGGCGCTGGAGACAAGAGGCAGCGCGCAAACATGCCTGAAGATCCGAGCGACGTTTCGCCCGGAACTCTGGCAATTGGTACACGACAATGTCGCGTGACCGACCATTCAGAACAGTCTCATTTCCTCCCCGCTGCGCTCCTGCGGCAACGGCACCCGTTGGACCAACCCGGGCCCGTCGTTGCGGACGTCCCCCACCGCCGGCCCCACCGGGCGGATCTCCAACCCGTCGAGCCAACCGGACGGAGGCGGAACGAGCAGCGCGGTCGGGTCGTCGGCCGGTGCCAGCCAGTCGTCCCACCGCTGTCGGGGCACCAGCACCGGCATCCGATCGTGCACCTCGGCCAGTTCCCCGACGGCCGCGGTGGTCAGCACACTGAACGTGAGCAGCGACTCCCACCGCGACCAGATGCCGGCGAAGGCCAGCACCGAGCCGTCCCGCGGGGTCAGGTAGTAGGGCTGTTTGCCGCCGTCCGGGCGGCGGGCCCACTCGTACCAGCCGTCGGCCGGCACGAGGCAGCGCCGGCGGGCGAACGGGTCGGCGTACGCCCGGCTGGTCGCCACCGTCTCGGCCCGCGCGTTGATCATCCTTGCCGCGCCGGCCGCCGAGCGGGACCAGTGCGGCACCAGCCCCCACCGTCCCACCGACAGCACCCGCCCGGCGTCGGCGTCCACCCGGACCACCGGCACCGGGTCGGTCGGGGCGACGTTGTGATCCGGCCCGAGCCGGCCGCCGGTCTCGTCGTACGACTCGAACAGCGCGCTCAGGTCGGCGGCGCTCCTTGTCGTCGCGTACCTCCCGCACATGGCGCACACGCTAACGCCCCGCGCCCGCGCCGGCTGTCCCGCCAACCGGGAGTGAGGCCGTCGCCCGGGTCCGGCCGACCGCCGGACTTGGCAGAATGTCACTGTGGGAAATCCGACCGCGACCCGGCCGCCGCAGCCGTGGACCGCTCCGACCGCCAGCGACCCGGTGGCGGCGACACTGCGCCTACCCGGCTCCAAGTCGATGACCGCCCGGGCCCTGGTGCTCAGCGCACTGGCCGGCGGGCCGTCGACCCTGCACGCGCCGCTGCGCGCGCGGGACACCGAGCTGATGGCCGGAGGGCTGCGGGCGATGGGCGCGCACGTGTCGGTCTCCGACGACGAGCGCTGGCTGGTCCGGCCCCATCCGCTGGTCGGACCGGCCCACGTCGACGTCGGGCTGGCCGGCACGGTGATGCGCTTCGTGCCGCCGGTCGCCGGGCTGGCCGAGGGGCAGGTCACCTTCGACGGCGACCCGCAGGCCCGGGTCCGCCCGCTCGGCCCGCTGATCGGCGCGCTGCGCTCCCTCGGCGTCCGCATCGACGCCCCCGCCACCGGCAGTCTGCCGCTGGTGGTGCAGGGCACCGGCCGGGTCACCGGGGGCGAGGTGGTGATCGACGCCTCCGCCTCCAGCCAACTCGTCTCCGGGCTGCTGCTCGCCGGGGCCCGGTTCGACCGGGGGGTGGTGGTCCGGCACGTCGGTCCGCCGGTCCCGTCCGCGCCACACCTGCGGATGACGGTGCAGATGCTCCGGGCCGCCGGGGCGGCGGTCGACGACGGCACCCCGGACGTCTGGACGGTCGAGCCCGGCCCGCTGACGGGGCGCGGCTGGGAGATCGAACCCGACCTCTCCGGCGCCGTGCCGTTCTTCGCCGCCGCACTGGTCACCGGCGGCGAGGTGACCTTGCAGGGTTGGCCGCACCGCAGCGCCCAACCGGTCGAACGGCTCCGCTCGCTGTTGCAGCAGATGGGCGGCGAGGCGACCCTGACCACCAGCGGGCTGACGGTGCGCGGCACCGGCACCGTGCACGGGTTGGAAGCCGACCTCTCCGACGTCAGCGAGCTGACCCCGGTGCTGACCGCGCTGGCCATGCTGGCCGACTCCCCCTCCCGGCTGACCGGTGTCGCGCACATCCGTGGCCACGAGACCGACCGGATCGCGGCACTGGCCCGCGAGTTCACCGCGCTCGGCGCGGACCTCACCGAGAGCGCCGACGGGCTGCAGATCCGGCCCCGCCCGCTGCGCGGCGGGATCTTCCACACCTACGCCGACCACCGGATGGCGCACGCCGCCGCGGTGGCCGGGCTGGCCGTCCCGGGCATCGAGGTGGACGATGTGGCATGCACCTCGAAGACCATGCCGGAGTTCCCGGCGCTATGGTCGGCGATGGTGACCGGCAAGAGCTGACGCGGACAAGGGGGCGGTCCTGGCAGGCAGGCGGGAGTACGACGAGGACGACGTACGGGTCCGGCCCGGGAAGTCCTCGCGTCCCCGCACCCGCACCCGGCCCCGGCACACCGACGCGGTCGACGGCTTCGTGATCGCCGTCGACCGCGGCCGCTACACCTGCGTGCTCTCCGCCGCCTCCGACGCCCCCACCGTCACCGCCATGCGCGCGCGCGAACTGGGCCGCAAATCGGTGGTGGTCGGTGACCGGGTGGGTCTGGTGGGTGACACCTCCGGGGCGGCCGGCGCGCTGGCCCGGATCGTCCGGATCGCCGAGCGGCGTTCGGTGCTGCGGCGGACGGCCGACGACGACGAGACGACCGCCGAGGGGCGGCTGGAGCGGGTCGTGGTCGCCAACGCCGACCACCTGGTGATCGTCAGCGCGCTGGCAGACCCGCCGCCGCGGACCGGTTTCATCGACCGCTGCCTGGTGGCCGCGTACGACGCGGGCATCGAGCCGCTGCTCTGCCTGACCAAGGCCGACCTGGCCGGCCCCGAGCAGGTGCTCGGCTACTACGCGGAGTTGGAACTGCCGTACGTGCTGGTCCGACCGGACTCCGACCTCGACGCGCTGCGCGCCCTGCTCGCCGGCCGGGTCTCGGTGATGGTGGGGCATTCCGGGGTGGGCAAGTCGACGCTGGTCAACCGGCTGGTGCCGGACGCGGCCCGGGCGGTGGGCACGGTCAGCGCGATCGGCCGCGGCCGGCACACCTCCACCAGCGCGGTGGCGTTGCGACTGCCCGCCGCTGCCGGCGCCGACGACGACCCGGGCTGGATCGTGGACACCCCGGGGGTACGCAGCTTCGGGCTCGCCCACGTCTCCGCGGAGAGCCTGCTGCACGGCTTCCCGGACCTGGTCGAGGCCACGGTCGACTGCCCGCCGAACTGTCCGCACACGGCCGAGGAGGCCGACTGCGCGCTGGACGCCTGGGTGGCCGCCGGCAGGGCCGATCCGCGCCGGCTGGCGTCGTACCGCCGGTTGCTGGCCTCCCGCTCCGGTGAGGGTGACCCACGGGAGCCGGAGCGCAACCCGGGTGATCCACTCGCCGGCTCCTGACCGGCCCCGCACGACCCGGCCGCCGGGGCGGGTCCGGGCCGCCGCTACCGTTGCCGGCATGACCGGGTACGCCGACGACATCGCCCTCGCCCATCGGCTCGCCGACGCCGCCGACGCCATCTCGACGGCCCGGTTCCGCGCGCTCGACCTGCGGGTGGAGGCGAAGCCGGACCTGACCCCCGTCTCGGACGCGGACACCGCCGTGGAGCGGGAGATCCGGGCCCTGCTCGTCGCCGAGCGGCCGGGGGACGGTCTGCTCGGCGAGGAGTACGGCGAACAGCCCGCCGTCGGTCCGGCGGGCCGGCGCTGGGTGGTCGACCCGATCGACGGGACCAAGAACTTCGTCCGCGGCGTGCCGGTCTGGGCCACGCTGATCGCGCTGCTGGAGGGCGACCGCCCGGTGGTCGGGCTGGTCTCCGCCCCGGCGCTGGGCCGCCGCTGGTGGGGCGCCTGCGGCGCAGGCGCGTACGCGGGACCGGACGCCGCCTCCGGCGAGCCGATCCGGGTCTCCGCGGTACGCGACCTGGCCGACGCGAGCTTCTGTTACTCGTCGCTGACCGGCTGGGAGCAGGCGGGCCGGCTGGACGCGGTGCTCCAGATCATGCGGGACAGCTGGCGCAGCCGGGCCTACGGTGACTTCTACGGTTACATGCTGCTCGCCGAGGGTGCCCTGGACGTCATGGTGGAGCCCGAGTTGTCGCTGTGGGACATCGCCGCCCTGGTGCCGGTGGTCACCGAGGCCGGTGGCACCCTCACCGACCTGGCGGGGCGCCCCGCCCCGGCTGGCGAGGCGGGTGCGGAGAGCAGCGCGGTCGCCACCAACGGTCGACTGCACCCGGAGGTTCTGGCCCGGCTGGCACAGCCGACCGCGCGCTGAGCCGGCAACACCCTCTATCCTCGCCAGGTGGTGTCCTCCGGGTGGTGCTTTCTCGCGGCGATGATCGTCGCGTACGGATTCGCCAACATGTTGCAGTCGGTCGCCGCCGCCCGGACGACCGTGCACCACACCTTCGACCCGGCTCTGCTGCTGCGGCTGGCCAGCCACCGCACGTACGTGGTGGGGCTGGTCTTCCAGGTGGCCGGCTTCGTGCTGGCCTTCCTGGCCCGGCGGGACCTGCCGCTGTTTCTGGTGCAGGCGAGCGTGGCCGCCGGCCTCGGGGTGACCGCCGTACTCGGGGTGGTGGTGCTGAAGTGGCGCCTGCCGACCACCGAGATCGCCCTGCTGGTGCTGCTGTTCGGCGGGATCACCGCGCTGGTGCTCTCCGCCCAGCCGGCCCCGTCGAAGGCGCTCGGCACCGCCGGCCTGATCACCCTGGCGGTCGCGCTCGGCGGCATCGCCGTGCTGGGTTTCTTCGCGGTACGCCTGCGTGGCTCACCCGGGTCGGTCGCGCTCGGCTCGCTGGCCGGACTGGCCTTCTCCGCGGCGGCGGTCGCCGCCCGGCCGCTGGCCTCGGCGCCGTCGGTCGAGGCGTTCGCCCGGGACCCGCTGCTCTACCTGCTGATCGCGCACTCCGTGGTGGGGCAGCTGCTGCTCGGCCTGGCCATGCAGCGCGGTTCCACCACGGCCGCGGTGGCGGCGATGGACGCCGCGGGCGCGGTGCCCGCCGCGATCGTCGGCCTGCTGCTGCTCAACGACAAGATCTGGCCGGGGCGGGAGTGGCTGGCGGCGATCGGCTTCCTGGTCACCCTGGCCGCCGTGATCGGATTGACCCGGTACGCCGAGCCGCAACACCATCACGCGGTCGCCCGGGACCGGGAACGGGCGATGGTCGGCGCGGCCCGCGGCCGGGCGGCGCCGCCCAGCCGGTGAGCACCGGCCACCGGGCCACCGCGGTTCCCGGTCAGGCCTCGACCGGCCTGCGTTTCCCGACCACCCGTTCGTAGAGGCGTTCCAGCGCGCTGGCGGTGCGTTCCCAGGTGTAGCTGCACCGGACCCGATCCACGGCGGCGTGTCCGTACGCGAACCGTCCGGCGTTGTCGGCGAGCAGCCGCCGCAGCGTGACACCGAGGGTACGGACGTCGCCCGGTGGTACCAGCCGGCCGGTGACCTCGTCGACGACGGCGTCGGCGACGCCCCCCATCGCGTAGCCGACCACCGGCACGCCGCAGGCCATCGCCTCCAGCGACACCCGCCCGGCGCTGGCGTAGTGCGGGGTGCAGACCACCACGTCGGCCGACCGGTACCAGGTGGCCATCTGGTCGTGCGGCACCGCACCCACCAGCTTCACCTGTTCGGCGACCCCGGTGCGTTCGGCCAGCTCACGCAGTCGGCGGGCCTCGGCGTGGGTGGCGAGCTGCTCGGACGGCGGCCCACCGGCGATGACCAGTTCGGCGTCGCCGACCAGGCGCAGCGCCCGGATCACGTCCTCCTGGCCGTGGCCGGGCGACAAGCCCCCCACGGAGAGGATGCGGGGCCGCTGGTCACGGGGGGCGGCTTCCCCGTCGGGGTGGAACCGCACGGTGTCCACGCCGGTCGGCACCATCGCCACCGAGGTGCGTTGCAGGCCCATCCGGGTCAGTTCGTCGACCTCGTCGTTGGACTGCGCGATGGCGATGTCGACCGCGCGGGTGAGCGCCCGTTCCAGCGGGATCCGCTCCCCCGGGCCGTCGTAGCGCTGGCCCAGGTGGCGCAACTGCTCGACGCCGAGGGAGTGAAAGGTCTGCACGACCGGGATGTCCGTTTCGCGGACCGCGTGGGCGGCGGCCAGCCCACCGAGCCAGTAGTGCCCGTGCACCACCTCGGGCGTCCACTCTCCGGCCCACCGGTCGGCCAGCCAGCGCCCGAACTCCGCCATGTGTCCGACGAGCGCGGCGCTGGGGGTGGGGTGGGGCGGTCCCACCGGCACCCGTTCGACGCGGTAGCCGTCGACCTCGGCGCCGGGCGGCAGGACCGGGTCGTCCCGACGCTCGTAGACCCGCACATCGTGGCCACGCCCGGCCAGCTCGGCGGCGACCCGGGCGATGTGCTCGTGGGTGCCGACGGCAGGGCCGTCCGCATGCCGGCTGAGGCCGGCGTGCGCGCAGACGAGGCCGACGCGCATGGTGCACCTCCATGCGATCTGCGAGGGATGGTCCTCGGTCAGAGGGTCCCATTAACCGAGCGCTGACGAGCCGAAACCTGGCAGATCGGGAGAACCGGTGAGGTGGAGCAGCGGATCGAGTGGGCGTCGACGGCATGACCTGCGTCGGTCGCGGGTACCAAGCAGAAATGCCGCTGACCCGCCCGCTCGCCGACGCCACGGTGGTGATCACCGGTGCCTCCAGTGGAATCGGCACCGCCACCGCGTACGACCTGGCCCGCCGAGGCACCGCCGTCGTCCTCGCCGCCCGCAGCGAGTCCGCCCTGTCCGACGTCGCCCGCCGCTGCCGGGAGTTGGGCGGCCGGGCGCTGGCTGTGCCGACGGACGTCACCGACCCGGTGGCCGTCGAGGACCTGGCCGCCCGGGCGGTGGCCGAGTTCGGCCGGATCGACGCCTGGGTGAACAACGCGGCGGTCAGCGCGGTCGGCCTCTTCGACGAGATTCCGGTGGCGGAGTTGCGCCGGGTGGTGGAGGTGAACCTGCTGGGCACCGCGTACGGCATGCGGGCGGCGTTGCCGTGGCTGGCCGCGGCCGGCGGCGGCGTGCTGGTCAACAACGCGTCGGTGCTGGCGGAGGTGGCGATGCCGTACCAGTCGGCGTACAACGCCACCAAGCACGGTGTCCGGGGCCTGGCCGACACCGTCCGGCAGGAGCTGCGGGTCACCGACCGAGGGACCATCTCGGTCTGCACCGTGCTGCCCGCCACCATCGACACCCCCTTCTTCCGGCACGCCGGCAACCACACCGGACGGGAGCTGGTCCCGCCGCCGCCGATCTACCCGCCGGAGTTGGTGGCCGAGACGATCGTCCGGCTGTTACGCCGTCCCCGTCGCGAGGCGTACGCCGGCGGCGCGGCCCGGCTGATGGGCCTACAGTGGCGGCTCGCGCCGGCACTGACCGAACGGGCGCTGGGCTGGTACGTCCACCGCACCCAGTTCGGGTCCGCCCGGGCGGCGCAGAGCAGCGGGAACGTGTTCCGGCCGGACGCGGAGGCGGTCCGGGAGGGCGGCTGGCAGGGCCGACGCCGGCAGCTGACCCGGCTCACCGCGGCGTTCGGGCTCGCCGCCGCCGGTACCGCGGTCGGAACGGTGGCCGCGATGACCCGCCGTACCCGAAGCGGCCGATGAACGTGCCGGAGCGGCCGGGTGCGGCACCGGTCACTGCGGTGCACAATGGGACGATCATGCCGACGGAGACGCGATGCGTGGTGGAGGCGGACGAGTCGTCCGCCGTCGTGCGGCTGGTCGGCCTGCTGGAGCCGGTCGCCGTCGACCGGGTACGGGCCGCTCTGCTGACCCGGCTCAGTGACCGCCCCGGTCCGGTCGTGGTGGACGTCGCCCAACTGCGCTCGATCGGCGCGACGGCCGCCGGGATGTTGGCCGAGGTGCGGCGTACCGTCGCCGACTGGCCCGCCGCGGATCTGCTGGTGGTGGACCCGGCCGGGATGATCACCGGGCCGCCGGTCGCCGGGCTGACCGTCTGCGCCACCCTGGACGAGGCCACGGCCGCGCTGGCCCGCAGGCCGCTGGCCGCCCTGGACCTGGCACCCGAGGTGGGGGCCGCGCGCCGGGCCCGGGAGCTGGTGGTCGACGGCTGCGCCCGGTGGGGCATACCGGAGCTGACCGAGCCGGCGTGTATCGCGGTCACCGAGATGGTCAACAACGTGGTGGCGCACGCCCGGACGCCGATGACGCTCCGGCTGGCTCCGCGCGACCACCGCCTGCACGTCGCGGTCCGTGACCGGTCCCGGCAGCAGCCGAGCTACGCCGGGCCGGCTCCGCTCACCTCCACCGGCGGTCGTGGGCTGCTGCTCATCGACACGGTGGCCCGGCGCTGGGGCAGCACCGCGGTACCGGACGGCAAGGTGGTGTGGTGTGTGCTGCACGCCGAGGACGAAGCCGCACACCGGGGCTGATCTTCCCCTTTCGTCCCGATCTCAGGCGGCAGTGGCGGTTACCCGGTGGGCGGCAGTGGGTAGTGCTCAGCCATGCGCGACGACGAGTACCCGACCCCCGTGTCCGACCCCGAGGCCGACGGCCTGCCCGACACCGCAGACGACGACTCGACCGCCAACGACGATGTGCTCACCGGCCGGGAGGCGGACGGCCCGGCGCCGGCCCAGCTGCCGGGCGACCGCACGCCGGTGGCGGTGGACCATTTCGGGACCACCGCCGAGGAGCAGCTCGACGGCGAGTCGCTGGATTACAAACTCCAGCGGGAACAGTACGAACGCCCCGCCGACGACCCGCTGGCCGGCCCGATCGACCCGGACATCGCCGCCGAGGCGGACAGCGACGAGGCCGCCGCCCAGGCCCAGCTCGACGCCGACGTGCTCGACCCCGGCCCCACCTCGGACCCGAACTCCCCGGTCTCGGTCTACGACCACGGCCAGCTCGGCACCGTCGCCGACCACCAGGTGGGCCGGCTCGTCGAACCGGACGAGGGCGCGCACACCGACCAGGAGACCGACAACGTCGCGTACGACGCCGGCGCGGCCGGTGGCGGGGCCAGCGCCGAGGAGCTGGCGATCCACGAGACCCGTCCCCCGGAGGCGCACTGACCTCTCAGGCGTCCAGCCCACGCTCGATCGCGTAGCGGGTCAGCTCTACCCGGTTGTGCAGCTGGAGCTTGCCCAGCGTGTTCTGGACGTGGTTCTGCACGGTGCGGTGCGACAGGCCCAACCGCCCGGCGATCTGCTTGTACGACAGCCCCTTGGCCACCAGCCGCAGCACCTCGGTCTCCCGCTCGGTGAGCCGGGGTGCCGCGTCGTCTCCGCCGTCGCCGGCCGCCCGGCCCGGCGCGGCGGCGAGCCGCCGGTACTCGCCGAGCACCAGCCCGGCCAGGCCCGGGGTGAAGACCGGTTCCCCGGCGGCGGTGCGGCGCACCGCGTCGAGGAACTCCGCCGGCGCGGCGGACTTCACCAGGTAGCCGGTGGCACCGGCCTTCATCGCGTCGAGCACGCTCTGCTGTTCGCCGCTGGCGGAGAGCATCAGCACCCGCACCTCGGGCAGCACGGCGCGCATTCCCTGGATCACGGCCACACCGGAGATGTCGGGCAGTTGGAGGTCGAGCACCACCACGTCCGGGCGGGTGGCCGCCGCCACCCGGATCGCCTGCCGCCCCTCCCCGCTGGTGGCGACGACCTGGTGGCCGGCCTCGGTGAGATCCCGGGCCACCCCCTCGCGCCACATCGGATGGTCATCGACCACCATCACCCGGACCATGCCCATCCGCCCTTCCTCGGTACGACCAGTTCCAGCTCCGTGCCCTCGCCAGGATTGGTGGTGATGCGCACCTCGCCGCCGAGGTCGGCGATCCGGCCCCGGATGGACTGGGCCACCCCGAGCCGCCCCTGCCGGGCCGCCTCGGCCAGGTGTCCGTCGGGTATGCCCGGGCCGGCGTCGCGCACCGAGACGGTCACCGTCTCCCCCTCGTCCTCGATTAGCACCCACGCCCGGCCGCCGGCGTGCCGCTCGACGTTGTCCAACGCCGCCGCGACCGCCGCCGCCAGCTCCCGCGCCACCCGGGCCGGCAGCGGGACGGGGGTCGCCGGGACGGAGAGCGAGACGGCCGCCGAGGCGTGCCGGCCGAGCAGGGCCCGCAGATCCACCGCGCCGTCCTGCGCGCCGGCCGCGGGGACCGGGTCGCCGCCGGCGATGAGCGCCCGCAGCGCCGCCTCCTGTTCACCGGCGAGGCGGGCCAGCTCGCCGGCCTCCCCGTCGAGGTGCGCGCCGCGCCGCTGCACCAGCGCGAGCACCTGGAGCACCGAGTCGTGGATGCCCCGGGCCAGCCGCTCCCGTTCCCGGGTGGCGGCCTCCAGCTCCACCGCCCGCTGCAACCGTTCCTGGGCGGTCACCGCCAGTCGGGCCACGTGTCCGACGATCACGCCGGCGAGCAGCAGCAGGATCAGTCCGGTGACCGAGGGGGTGCCGAACCCGCGGGCGGCCAGGTCCGCCACGCCGAGCACCACTGCGGCCAGCGCACCGCGCCGTCGGCCGCCGGAGACCGCCCAGGCCAGCACCGGAGCGCCCTCCCAGACCACGGCCAGGGTGGGGGTGCCGGCGGCGAGCGCCGCCCGGCCGACCACCCACGGGGTCACCGCGAGGACGGCCAGCGCGACCGCGAGGTCGGCCAGGAGCAGCGGCCAGCCCCGGTGCGCCGGCCGGGCGTAGCAGGCCGTGATCACCACGGACCAGGCCAGCATCACCAGCAGGGCGACCACTGCGGCGAACGGGTGGGCGTACCGGTCGGCGTCCCGGGCCACCAGGACGCCGACGTACGCCAACGACGCGAACCGGAAGACGGCGATGGACCGCCAGAGCGGATCCTCGAAACCCCCCGGCGACGACGGCATGGCCGACACGATGCCACACCTCACCGGGCTACCCGCGCGGCCGGGCGCCACCGAACGGAGAAGACTGACGTACGGTGGAAATGCCGCGAATGACCGAGCTGCGCCGTCGGGACAGAGCCATGGCCAACGCAGACCTGCCAGCACCGCGTACGGTTGTGCCCATCGAACCCGCCCTCCTCATCGCCCAGGCATTCGACCAGGCGCAGGTGACCGAGCTGCGACACTCGGTCGGTTCCTGCATGCGGTCCGCCGGGCTGGACGGGCAACGCCTGGACGACTTCGTGCTGGCGGTCAACGAGCTGATCACGAACGCGGTCCGGCACGGCGGCGGGCAGGGCTGGCTGCGGCTGTGGCGACACACCGGCGAGATCGTCTGCGAGGTCGCCGACCATGGGGGCGGCATCAGCGCGCAGCGGCTGAGCGACCGGTCCCGCCCCGCCCCGGAGACCGCGGGCGGCTGGGGGCTGTGGCTGGCCCGTGAGCTGAGCGACACCATGGAGGTGGACACCGGCCCGGCCGGAACCACGGTACGGATCAGCGCGTCCGTCGTCGCCACCCGGCACGCCGGCGCGGACTAGCGCCGCGGCGCCGACCCGCGCCCAGTGCGGTGCGGGGCTCAGCCGAAGAGGGCGCTGACCGACTCGCCGTTGTGGATCCGGCGCATCGCCTCAGCCAGCGCGGGCGCCACGGAAAGGATCTCCAGCTTCGGCACCCGCTTCTCCGCCGGGATCGGCACGGTGTTGGTGCAGACGATCTCCAGTACCCCCTCCTGCGCGCCGAGCCGTTCCAACGCGCCGCTGGAGAACAACCCGTGGGTGCAGGCGAGCCGGATCGAGCGCACGTTCCGCTCCCGTAGGTGGGTCATCAGCTCGATGACCGTGCTGCCCTTGGCGATCTCATCGTCCAGGACGATCACGTCCCGGTCGGCGACGTCGCCGATCACCGTGCTGATCTTGACCCGGTCGTCACTGAACCGCTGCTTGGCACCGGCGGCGACCGGGGTGCCCAGCATCCGCGCGAACGCCGCCGCCTCCTTGGCGTTGCCCAGATCCGGGGAGACCACGACGGCGTTGCTCAGGTCGTGCCGGCGGAAGTGCGAGGCCAGCTCGCGCAGCGCGTGCAGGTGGTCGACCGGGACGCTGAAGAAGCCGTGCACCTGCGGCGAGTGCAGGGTCAGCGCCAGCACCCGGTGAGCTCCCGCGGAGGTGAGCAGGTCCGCGACGAGCCGGCCGCCGATGGAGATGCGCGGGGCGTCCTTCTTGTCCGACCGGGCGTACGCGTAGTGCGGCAGCACCACCGTGATCCGTCCGGCGGAAGCGCCCCGGGCGGCGTCGATCATGAGCAGCAGCTCGACCAGATGCTCCTGCACCGGGGGCACCAGCGGTTGGATCAGGAAGACGTCCCGCTCCCGGCAGTTCGCCTGCAACTGCACCTCCAGGCAGTCGTTGGCGAACCGGGACACCCGCACGGGATGCAGGGGGACGTCGAGGTGGGCACAGATCTCGGCGGCGAGGTCGGGATGGGCGGTTCCGCTGAAGACGGCGATGTCACGCACTTCCCAGATCGTACGGGCCGGCACCTGTTCTCCGGGGGCGGCCCTGCCGGGTACGGTGCCGCCATGACCGGAGAGTACGTCGCCGCCATCGACCAGGGCACCACCTCGTCACGGTGCATCGTCTTCGACCGGGCCGGAGAGATCGTCTCCGTGGCCCAGCGCGAGCACCGGCAGATCTTCCCCGAGCCCGGCTGGGTGGAACACGACGCCGAGGAGATCTGGTCCAACGTCCAGTCGGTGGTCCGGGACGCGCTGGCCCAGGCCGGCACCGGCCCGGCGGGGTTGGCCGCGGTGGGCATCACCAACCAGCGGGAGACCACCGTCGTCTGGGACCGGGCCACCGGCCGCCCGGTGGCCAACGCCATCGTCTGGCAGGACACCCGCACCGGCCCGCTGCTGCGCGAGCTGGCCGAGACGTACGGGGAACAGAAGCTGCGCGAACGGACCGGCCTGACCCTCGCCACCTACTTCGCCGGGCCGAAGCTGCGCTGGCTGCTGGACAACGTCGACGGGCTGCGCGAGCGCGCGCAGCGGGGCGAGGTGCTCTTCGGCACCATGGACAGCTGGCTGATCTGGAAGCTGACCGGGCGGCACGTCACCGACGTGACCAACGCCAGCCGGACGATGCTGATGGACCTGGAGACCCTGGACTGGGATCCGGAACTGCTCGAGGCCATGCGGGTGCCGGCGGCGATGCTGCCGGAGATCCGCTCCTCGGCCGAGGTGTACGGCACCGCCGACGGGCCGCTGCCCGGGGTACCGGTGGCCAGCGCCCTCGGCGACCAGCAGGCCGCCCTGTTCGGGCAGACCTGTTTCCAGCCGGGCGAGGCGAAGTGCACCTACGGCACCGGCAGTTTCCTGCTGCTGAACACCGGCGCCAGCCCGGTGCCCTCCCGACACGGCCTGCTCACCACGGTGGCGTACCGGATCGACGGGCACCCGGCCGCGTACGCCCTGGAGGGCGCGATCGCGGTGACCGGCTCGCTGGTGCAGTGGCTGCGGGACAACCTGGGATTGATCTCGTCCGCCGCAGAGGTGGAGGAGTTGGCTTGCACGGTCGACGACAACGGCGGCTGCTACGTGGTACCCGCCTTCTCCGGGCTGTTCGCGCCGCACTGGCGCAGCGACGCCCGAGGGGTGATCGCCGGGCTGACCGGCTACATCACCAAGGGACACCTGGCCCGCGCGGCACTGGAGGCGTCGGCCTGGCAGACCCGCGAGGTGGTCGACGCGATGAACGCCGACTCCGACGTGGCGCTGCGCCGGCTCCGGGTGGACGGCGGGATGACCGCGAACGGCCTGCTGATGCAGTTCCTCGCCGACGTGCTCGACGTGCCGGTGGTACGGTCCCGGATCACCGAGACCACCTGCCTCGGTGCGGCGTACGCGGCCGGCCTGGCGGTCGGCTTCTGGCCGGACCTGGCCACCCTGCGCGAGCAGTGGCGCTCGGACGCCCGGTGGGAGTCCGCCATGACGCCCGAGCACCGCGACCGCGAGCTGCGCAACTGGCGCAAGGCGGTCGAGCGCACGTTGAACTGGGTGGACTGACGTCCGGTCGCCTGCGCCCGGTCAGGCCCAGCGGTTGCCGGTGAGTTTCTCGTAGACGTCGACGTAGCGGGCCCGGGTCGCCTCGACCACCTCGGCGGGCACCTCGGGCGCCGGCGGCTGCTTGTCCCAGCCGCTGTGCACGGCCCAGTCCCGGACGTACTGCTTGTCGTAGGAGAACTGGGCGCGGCCCGGCTGGTACGACTCGGCCGGCCAGAACCGGGACGAGTCCGAGGTGAGCAACTCGTCGCCGATCCTGAGGGTGCCGTCGGGCGCCCAACCCAGCTCGATCTTGGTGTCGGCGATCAGGATGCCCCGGTCGGCGGCGACTTCCGCGCCCCGGCGGTAGACGTCGAGGGTGATCTGCCGCAACCGCTCGGCGGTCTCGGCGCCGACCGTCTCCACCACCTGGGCGAAGGTGATCGGCTCGTCGTGCTCGCCCACCGGCGCCTTCGTCGACGGGGTGAAGATCGGCTCGGGCAGGATCGACGCCTCGACCAGCCCGCGCGGCAGCTCGATCCCGGAGACCCGGCCGGTGGCCTGGTACTCCTTGAGGCCACCGCCGGTGAGATAGCCGCGGGCCACGCACTCGACCGGCACCATGTCCAGCCGCCGGCAGCGGATCGCCCGGCCGGCGAACTCCGCCGGTACGTCGGTGGCGGACAGCACGTGGTTCGGCATCAGGTCGGCCAACTGCTCGAACCACCAGAGCGAGAGCGCGGTGAGTAGTCTGCCCTTGTCCGGGATCGGGGTCGGCAACACCACGTCGTAGATCGAGATCCGGTCCGAGGCGACCAGGATCAGGTCGTCACCGTCGGCGTAGACGTCCCGTACCTTGCCCGAATGCAGAAGTTCCACGCGGCCTAGTAGACCACGTGGCGGCGGACGCCGGGTGCGGCCACCCGGCCGCCGGGTACGAGGTGCGGGGGTGTCCCGGTCGCCCGACCTCGCATCGACGGCGGGGACACCTCTGGGGCGTTGACACCCCGGTGCGAGTCCTGCGTGAATGGTCCGGTTCGCGTCTACCTGCCCAGGAGTCCTCCGTGCGCGTTGCCCGTCCCCCGATCCCCCGGCCCGGCGCAGATCCGGCGCGGCGGCGGCTGCTCGGCGCACTGCTGGCGGTGCCGGCGCTCGCCGCCGGCGGGCTCACCGGGTGCCGCGAGGAGATCACCGGCCGCGACGACGGGCCGATCGAACTGTCCGTCTTCTGGTTTGGGGACGCGCTGCGGGCCCAGACGACCGAGCGGGCGCTGCGGCTCTACTCCACCCGCAACCCCCGGGTCAGCTTCCGGGTGACCTGGCAGGGCCTGAACGGTTACTACGACCGGCTCGCCACCCAGTCCACGGGCGGGAACGTGCCGGACCTGTTCCAGCTCGACGAGTCGGTGCTGACCGAGTACGCGAGCCGGAGCATCACCCTCGACCTGGACCCGTACACCGCGGACGGCCGGCTCGACCTCAGCGGCCTGCCGCCCGGTCTGACCGAGTACGGCCGGGTGAACGGGCGCGTCGTCGGCGTACCGGCCGGGCAGACCCACGCGGCCGTGGTCTACAACCGGGACCTGCTGCGCCGGCTCGGGGTGCCGGCGCCGGTGGGGGCCATGCCGTGGGCGGACTACGTGACGTGGGCCGCCCGGGTGACCCGAGCCAGCAACGGCCGGGTCGCCGGCACCATGGACCCCTCGGGTGACCTGCGGGCCCTGTGGCTCTGGCTACGCGGCCAGGGCGCGCGGTTCTACCAGGGCCGGCAACTCGGGTTCGACTCGGCGCTCCTGGTGGACTGGTTCGAGCTCTGGCAGCGGGCCCGGGCCGACCGGGCGACCCCGGCGCCGGCGCTCGTCGACCGCGCCGACGGCGGCGAGCCGGCGCGGCAACTGGTGGTCACCGGGCACACCGCCGCCTCGTTCGCCTGGTCGCACCAGCTTTCCGAGTTGCAGCGCCACACCAGCGACGAGCTGGCCCTGGTCGGCTCGCCCGGCCCGGCGGCCGCGGAGTGGGACCGCGCCTCGATGTACTGGGCCGGGTTCCGTGGCACCCGGCAACCCGCCGTGGTGGCCGACGTCATCCAGTTCCTCGCCACCGACGTCGAGGCGGGCCGCGTCCTCGGCACCGAACGCGGGCTCCCACCGGACCTCGTGGTGCGCGACGCCGTCACCGGATCGCTCACCGACCCGGTGACCACTCGCGTCGCCGCCCTCGGCACGGCCATGCGCGGTCTGGTCGGCCCGGCACCCGCACCGCCGCCCCGGGGGCACGGCCGGGTGGCGACGCTCCTCGCCACCTCGGCCCGGACCATCCGCTCCGGATCGGCGGGCGTGCGTGCCACCACCACGAGGTTCATGGCACAGGCCCAGTCCGCACTCGCCGCCTGACTCACCCGGGACCCCGGCCGGGCCCGGGACGGGTCAGCGCGGCGGACCGTTGCGGCGGTTGCGCATCAGCCGCAGTACCAGCAGGACGATCGCCACGACCACCACGAGGCAGCACAGCAGGCCGAGGAACCCGCCACCCCTTCCCCTGCGCCGTGCCACCTCCACCACCAGCTCACCGGTGTTCGTGGACGCCCAGGCCGCCACCGGCACGAACACCGCGAGCACGACCGTACCGAGGACCGCACCCAGTCGGCCCCACCACCTGTTCCAAGAAGACATACCCCCATCCTGACCGAGATGGGCAACCCCGGCACCCGGACAGGCGGGAATGCCGTGTCGACCCACCACAGGTGGGACGCCGCCGGCCTTCAGGCGTCCCGGCCGACCGGACACGGGATACGGAAACAGCGAACGGGCCCGAGGATCGGAATCCTCGGGCCGTTCGTCGTGGTAGCGGGGACAGGATTTGAACCTGCGACCTCTGGGTTATGAGCCCAGCGAGCTACCGAGCTGCTCCACCCCGCGTCGGCTCCATAAGCCTAGCGCATCCCCGTCGTGGCGATCCGCCGGGTCCCCGGATCACGCCCGGACCCCTGCCGGCGGGGTACGCCGGGCATCAAACCTGGACCACGCAAACGGCCCTCCGGAGAAGATCCGGAGGGCCGTTTGTCGTGGTAGCGGGGACAGGATTTGAACCTGCGACCTCTGGGTTATGAGCCCAGCGAGCTACCGAGCTGCTCCACCCCGCGTCGGCTCGTTAACCGTAGCGCACCCACCC